>JBAXGN010000077.1 GCA_037139415.1 Verrucomicrobiota bacterium
GCAGCCATAATCTGCTGGCGACAGACAATATCTATTTACGGATAAGCACTAAATATATCTTGAATAGTCGTTTCTTGTTTCATAATCGATTGTTCTTTAGGCAGGTGTTGCGATAGAGGGCAAAAGGTTTTGATCAGGGTGTGGTCGTGCTAGCGAGGATTCCCTTGTCACGGGCCATATTGAGAGCGTGAATGTTGTCAAAATATTGTTCCAATGCTACCAACTCGGCACGATTTTCCGAAGTGGGCTGATGGCCAACATGTATTGGTGATTTCATTTGTTGTGTTATTGCTACTCCTTCGGTTGACTCATTGCAATATTTATTTCAAAAACTTCCCGACAACACGCCCGATTTCTTAAGCAACTCGGCTGGCGTCTTTGCGTTTGCCTGTTTCATCATGGCCAGCAATACACGTCCGGCGGCCTCGGCGTCGGCTTGGGCGTGGTGGTGGTTAAACTCATGGCCGATGTGCGCCGCCAGGGTGCTGAGTTGGTGGTTGGGCAGGTCCGGCCAGACTTGCTTGGCGAGACGGTAGGTACACAGGTAATCAAACGCGGAGCATTGCAGGCCGAAATATTTCATGGTGGCGCGCAATCTTTCAATGTCGAATTGCGCATTATGTGCGATCACGATATCGGCACGGGTCAGGTGTTTCAGTAATTCCGGGGCGATGGCGGGGAATTCGGGGGCGTTCTTCACGTCGAACCAGGTCAGTTTATGGATTTCGGTAAAGTCCTCCCGAAACCAGCCGTGGCCTTTGGGCGGGCGCACCAGCCAATAGGGCGACTCAACCAGCGCGCCATCCTTAAATACCGCGAGCCCAGCGGCACAGATGCTGACGTGGGAACGATTGGCGGTTTCAAAATCTAGGCTGGTGATGAGCATGGCTTTTGCAAATTCTATGGGTTGGGAGGTTTTTGTGGTTTCGTACCCCCTCACTTTTTTTCTCTCCCTTGGGGAGAGAATTTTCGTTATCCGGCTGAGGGAACATATTTGAATGGTTGCGACCTACGCTGGGTATTGCCGTTGATTTAAGGGTGGAAAAATTAGCGGTTTCAAAATCGAGGGTGGTGATGTTCATGATGTCTCAAAGGTGGCCATAGTTGTTGGTGGGATCAGGACGCAACTCCTTCAGAGTTGGGGGACACCTGCGCGCCCGACCCAAGGTAGGATTGCCCCCCACTTTGCCCTTGGCCGATCCAACCGTTGGGCTTCGATGACGCAATCCCATTCGGGATTGAACACAGCCAGGTGATGCACCGTTAAGGTTGATGGTGATCATGTTTTTTCAATCTCTACAGGTTGGGATAACACTGCGGTTCCGTACCCCCTCACTTTTTTTCTCTCCCTTGGGGAGAGAATTTTCGTTATCCGGCTGAGGGAACATATTTGAATGGTTGCGACCTACGCTGGGTATTGCCGTTGATTTAAGGGTGGAAAAATTAGCGGTTTCAAAATCGAGGGTGGTGATGTTCATGATGTCTCAAAGGTGGCCATAGTTGTTGGTGGGATCAGGACGCAACTCCTTCAGAGTTGGGGGACACCTGCGCGCCCGACCCAAGGTAGGATTGCCCCCCACTTTGCCCTTGGCCGATCCAACCGTTGGGCTTCGATGACGCAATCCCATTCGGGATTGAATACAGCCTGGTGATGCCCCGTTAAGGTTGATGGTGATCATGTTTTTTCAATCTCTGCAGGTTGGGATAACACTGCGGTTTCGTACCCCCTCACTTCTTTTCTCTCCCTTGGGGAGAGAATTTTCGTTATTCGGCTGAGGGAGCATATAATTTAAAACAATCCCAACCGTTGGTAGTGGGTTTCATCTTTGGGGAAGGGATCGGTTTCCCGCCAGCCTTCCAGTTTAAGATCAGTGATAATATGTTGGCGGGCGGCTTCGGCAGCTTCGCTGCCCCACAGTTTGCACACCTCTTCAATGCCTGCCAGGTGATGGCGTTTCTTGCGGTGGCGCATACCATAGGGCGGTTGACCGGCGAATTCATCCAGCCAGCGATGCACTTCGGCATAAGGTTTGCCAAAGGTGTGCTGTGCCTCGATACAGTGTTGTTCAAAGGTGGGCATGGTTATTGTTTATTCGGGCAGATACTCATTTTCCAGCTTGGACACCAGTTCCTGGGCAAAGATATCCAACTCTACGGTAGTGGCGCGCAATTGATGCACCAGGTAGTTGTAACCGAACATTGACGGGATGGCGACCAGCAGACCGGCTACGGTGGTGACCAAGGCGGCAGATACTCCAGGTGCCATGGTGGCCAGGCTGGCTTCGCCCTTCATGGCGATGCCGCTAAAGGTGCTCATCACGCCCCAGACAGTTCCCAACAACCCCAGAAACGGAGCGCCGCTGACTGCGATGGCCAGTATGATCAATCCGGATTCCAGTTTGAGGGACTCCATGGCCACCGTGTTTTCCACGGCCCGTTTCACCAGTTCCATGCCTTTGAACGACACCCACTGGCGGGCGGCTTCACCGCTGCTACCAGCCTTGAGGCGGGTCTTGAGGCTGGAACAACCGGCCTGGTAGATGGCAAACATGGGGCAACCCTCAATGCTTATGCGCCGCTCATGCATCTCCATCACCGCCGATTGGCCGTTAAAACCGTCGGCAAAGTGGGTGTTCAACTTTCTGGCCCGGCGGATTTGCAGGGCCTTGGCCACCATCACCGACCAGGCGATAACGGAAAACAGGAGCAGCAGAAGAATGATGCCCTTTGCCTCCGGCGTCGCCTGCCGCCAGATGAAAGTCAGTTCTGTAAATTGGGTAAAGCCTAGCATAATTAAATGTGTGTTAAAATGAGACACTTTCATCGCAGGATGGCAAACGGCAAGGGGACATTCCCTCCTTGGGTTTGTTGCATAAATTTATGCTTTCGGAAGCCACTGTGGTTTCGTACCCCCTCACTTTTTTTCTCTCCCTTGGGGAGAGAATTTTCATTATCCGGCTGAGGGGGATGGGCTTGAAGGTTCGTGCTCTCATTTCGGTATGGCCGCTGATTCCAGAACACCCGAACGGTTTCCGGTAAAGCACAAGATACTGGTTTTAATTTCCTCATAGTAATATGCCTGATCGGGTCGTTATGTGAATTGAGCCAGGGTGCCTAAAACAATGCGGATGGAGGCTTTGGTTTGCGGGGTGAGATTGCGGTCGGTCAGGTCATCCGTTTGCAGTTTCCAGATTAATTCGTAGTTGAGGTCATGGAAGCGCAGTTCAACCTGACATCGCTCATCGTATTTGAGTTGGGATACCAGTTGCTCCAACTCTTTCTTCAGTCGTTCGGTATCGGGACCGGTGGCGGATTCGGTTTGTTTAAGGCGTGGCAGGAGGTTCAACACACCGGTCTTAATACTGTCGTCAACAACCATGGCCGGGAACTCGCTGAGAATTTGGATCGGCGAACTGTCAATCCCGGTCTGGCCGCCGGGCAGTGCCAGGACCAGGTAGGCTTTCAGGTCCGGATATTTTTTCCGAATCAGGTTGAACCGCTGTTTGGCGGCAGCAACCGCACTCTGTAATTGATCAGCATTTAGCATGGATAACACCATGCACCGGTATCGGCAGCGGATCAAAGGAACTGAATGTCCCCAATCTTTGTCCAGAAATGGGGTGTCACAAGAACAAGGCAGGAGGCGGACATGGCAAAAAAATTAGCTGGCAGAAAAATTATGACCAGAAGATAGAAGCTGGGAGTTTGGAGTTGGAACGGGGTGGGGAATTAAACCGCTAAACAGGCGAAAAACGCGAAATACATTTGCGGATTGAAAGCCCATCCAGACGCCGTTTGCGTTCTGTGACAGTTTTCTGCAAAAGCAATTGGGTTCCCATTTTTATGCCAGTTTATTTTTCTGCAAAATCGGCTTCCCATTTTGTTGCTGTTTTCAGTCTCCCACTGGCAATGCAGGAGGCGGACATGGCAAAAAAATTAGCTGGCAGAAAAATGAAACCAAAGAAGATAGGAGATTGGAGGCAGGGCACCAGTGAACAGTTATCAGTGAACAGTTATCAGTGAACAGTTATCAGTGAACCGCGGAAAAGATGTGTTGCGAATCCAATCCCCGTCGGTCAAGCGTGAGCCAGGTTATCAGTCAAGCGGTTTTCTTCTCGCGCCCGGTCGCGGGCTCGTTCTTGAAGCAGGCGCGTGAGCATACCGCCACCCGCAAACCGCCCATAAAGGGAATGAACCGCCTCCAAGGCGTCTTGTTCGCCCTTTACCGCCAGGTTGGTCTGGTCCAGAATACGGGAAATCTGCCTCCAGATTTCGCGTTTTTCGTCAACCGACAACGTCCGGATTTCTTCCAACACATGTTCAGCCGTTGCTGTCATAGCTTAAATTTACTGTGGGTCATCCGCCCGGTCAAGCGGGGAATAAATTCCGTCCGGAGACGGCTGATGCGTTTGGGACTAGTACCCGGCACCCAGCCAAGGCCGGCGCACAGGAACTCATGCTTCTTTTCACCTTTCAACCCAAGCCGTTTGGCTTCGGCATCGAGGTGACGCAGTTTCTCGGCATTCTGTTTCCGTTCGGTGATGCCTTCAGCCAAGGCGGCACCCTGACGCTTGGGTACGCGCACGCGATGCAGCCTGGCGATGGCGTCCCAGCAGATGTCCCGCTTGGGGTCGAACGACCAGTAGGCGGGGATGTGGATCATCGTGCCGTACGCCGAGAGGTTGACCGAGAGTTTGAAGGTGAGCGGGTGATCGTATTTCATCCCAAAGAGATTCCACCGCAGGCAAAACGCATCAAACACCGCCTGAAACACCGCCGCTGGGGAGCGCATGTTCACTTCAAAGGAAGGCCGCAAATTGCGCTCCACACACATGCTGCGCCGGATTACGCCCTTGTGCTCACGATAGGCTTCGACATCAAAAGCCGCCTTGATCCGCGCCCATTGCCGTCGTAACTCGGGATTGGTCTTGGTCTCCTGCGCGTGCTGATAAAATTTAACCTGCGTTTTGACCAAATTCTCGTAGGTGCCGGCATGGACCTGCTTTTCGTGATCCGCCACCGCTGTGCAGACGGTTTCGTTAGGTGGTTCCGGCAGCATTTCAATGACCAGTTGTTGCTGCGCGTTCAATTTCTTGCGTTTTTCCAACGTCGCCAGGCAATCCACCATCACATCCTGGATATTAAACGGCCAGAGCGTCGGAGGGACAAACATCCACAGGTATAGCGCGTGCAATGAAAGGACTGCGGTTTCGGTCAGCTTGGGGATGACTGCATGATAGCGGCGCAAAGCATCCTCCGCCCAGTTGGCCCGGTCAAAAGCGCGGGCTTTGAGCTTCTCCAAATCACGATCAAGTGCGGTGGTCATGGTATTTCGGCGGTTGGTTAAGCCTTTCCATGCGTCACTTTCGTTTCAAACTCCAGCGGCCTCGCCGCCAGACCTGAGGGACTTTCACCCCCGGCTACACACCGCTTCTCCGAGCTTATGATTTTCCCTGCCGCACCTGTTCCTTCTTTTCCTCCAGTTCGTTCTGGAAGGTTTTGCGGTCGCTGACGAGTTGTTTCTCGAGCTGCTGGACTTCCTCGGGATCGCCCTTGTCATAGGCCTTGGCCAGCTTGCCCTTGATGAAAATTTCGCGGTCGGCCACCTTGGCCTTGTATTCGGCCTCCAATTCGGCCAGGCGCTTCTTCTGTTTATCCGTCACCTTGACGGTGGGCGACTGTTTGGACAGCCGCTCCATGGCTAATTCATACGCAGATTTCATGGGTTTATTCGCTTAATTCGTTCATTCAACTAACGACAGCATGGCACTGTTCGCTGTCTCGGGCAAGCGTCTTCGACAGCACGTTGTTACCGATGCACCGTCGTGCCGTTCTGATTGAATGCAGCCTAAATCGTCAGCAACAAACCGAAGTGCTTTATCCAGAGGCCAACCTGACCTCGTTGACTGTTTTATCCAGCGTCCGCGCAAAAAAACTCTATTTCTGCTGCACCGTAAACACCGCGGCCTTGGTAAAGCCGGATGGATTGAGGGTGGTGGGCAACTTTTGCCAGTACAATTCGCCACCAGCGCCTTGCTTGCACCGGAAGTACCCCAGCAGCATTCCTTTGTTCGCATACAGCGGCTGATAGAGCGGCACATCGCCCCAGACGGAGATGCCCGTGGTTAGCGCGACCGCCGTGCCGTCGCTGAGTTTGCCACTGGTGGTCGTAACGCCGGTCGGCGCGACTTTGATGGTCAGGGTGCCCAGATTATTCGTATCCGTGATCACATACGTCCCCTGGAACGCATTGGTTTTGGCGACCACTTTCCGATCCGCCATCAAACCGGCCTGCCAGCCGCCCACCGGGCCGACATCGCCGTACATCCCCAGCGAATCCGGTTCCACCTTGATCCGCACGCGCAGTGCTGGCTGCGTGCCGCGCGCCACCCAATTGGTGGCGTAACCGGCCGCATTAAAGGCGCCGGACAACGGATAACTCTTGCCCTGATTCAGCAGTTGGCCGGTGTAGCTCCCTTTATCCGTCAGCGTCAGCTTCAACGCCCCCGAGTTGGTCCAATCCGTGCTTTCGTAACCGAGCGTGAAGATTCCCTGATAATCGCCCTTGTCCGCGATGAAGCGGTTGGTGACGAAGTTCGCCGTAAGCTGCAAATTGGGGCGCATTTTAAATACCAGGTTCGGATTATTGGTGACTACCGCGCCGTTCGCCACCCAGTTGGAAAATATCTGGCCTGCGGCGGGCACCGCCTTAATGGAATAGTTCCGGCCGATTTCCAGCAGCATATTATTCATGGCGGGCAGGATCGTGCCCGCCCCGGTTTGGCTGACGCTCAACGCCGAGGTTTGCACGATGACAAACGCCACGCTGCTGGTGCGCGAGCAATTTCCAGACGCATCCACCGCGTAAGCCCGCAGCACGTTGGTGCCGGCGACCACCCATGCCACATTGGTCCACGCCTTGGTGCCAGTGACCACGTCAAACGTCCCGCCGTTGATTTGGCAGAATACTTTATCCACGCCAACATTGTCCGCCGCCGTGCCCCGCACGGTAACAATCGAGCCATTGGTGAGTATCCGTTGACCGGGTGTCGGAGTGGCGATCACCACGGACGGAGGGGTCTTATCCGTGGTGCCTCCGCCACCACCTTTGGTAACATCCACGCCGCCGATCACCCCGCTCACCAAAACACTCGTGGTCCGCGTCTGCGGCACACCGGGCACGGTGGTTACGGTTTCAGATTTCACTGCGCCGACATTGGGCGCCAGATAAAAGGTCATTTGCGCGGTGCTGGAGATGGATTGGCCCATGACCGTCGTCGTCGTCGTCATGGTCTCCACCACCTTCAAACAATTATTAAACGTTCCCGCCGGAACGGTCACCGACCCGCCCGCACTGACCGTTCCGCTGATGGTGACGCTGGCACTGGCACCCGAAACGGTGAAGTGGCTCGTGCCGCTGAATGAGCCCTGAGTGGCCAGGGCGGACTCGGTGATTGATAAGAGCGCGGGCGAATAGACGGTCGAAACGCCCCCCGCCACCACGTCGTAGCTCACGACACTGCCGCCCGAGTAGCCAATGTGCGCGACACTGGATAAACTGCCCACCACCGTGGTAACCTTCAGCGCGCCGGGATACCCGCCATCTCCGCTCGCGTACGTTGTCGTGGCGTTGCCACTGGTGGAGCTCATGGTGTAGTGGTCGCCCACGTGCATCGGCCAGTAGGTTTGCAACGCCCCACCCTGCACATTAGGAGAAATCAGCCACAACGGCAGAAAGCCGACGGTCCAGATCAAGTTCTTGAATAATTTCATACGTCATTTCCTCTATTTTTAGTGTCGTTGTCCCACACTTGCCGTTTCCGCACGGAAAGAACTGACACAACTTCCACTCCTTACATATAAAACTATTGGCAAAAAACAAAAAATGGAGCCATTCATTTTTTGTTTAATGGTAACCTTATTTTGATGAAAAAGGCGGCCTATGCCTGATTCCAAACCGCTCACTTCAGCATTAAAAACTATAGTTGTTGAAGCAACCCGGCAAGGGCCGCTTGGTTGCGCAACGGCAGGCCGATGGCCAACCGCAGGCGATTGGTGGCTGGCAGGCGTTCTGTTGGCGTCAAACGTGTAACGGCATCAGGAACATGGCCGCGCAAGGTCTGCCGTTCTGCGCTCCATGCGGACGTGAACGAGAACAACAGCAGCCAGCCCATAAACCAGGTGCTGATTGAGACCAGTGTCGTTGAACGTCCTGCACTGCCAGCCAAGCTACAACCGCCCCCTTCGGAATGCGGAACAACCGCATCCTTATCCTGACTCCATATCCCATACTCACTCATAACCAAAGATGTTGCACAAATCCAATAGCGCAAGGGGCGGAGACCAAGGCAAAGATATGTGTGCTTGGCACGGGAAAAGTCCGCGCATCGTACAAGGACGCCCACCCGTTTTTTATCAAGCCAGCCTTACCAGTTGCCCGGCGTCCCCCTCACGTATCATGCCACACGGTATTCCTCGCGACATTCCGCGCCCAAAGCTTGTCAGACCCGTGGGAGTCAGATAGGCTCCTGGCCGATGCGTCTGTTACATCAATACCTGCTGCGCGAATTTCTGGTGCCGCTGGGATTTTGCTTATGCGGCTTCCTGATCTTTTGGGTGGCATTCGATTTGTTTGGGCAAATGGACGAGTTCCAGCGGGCCGGGCTGAAACCGTTGGATGTGGCCCAATATCTCCTGGTGACCTCGCCCGATATTCTTGGGCGCGTGGTACCGGTGGCCTTGCTGCTGGCCATGCTGTACGCCTTGACCAATCACGCGCGCCACAACGAGCTGACGGCGATGCGGGCAGCGGGACTCAGCCTGTGGAACTTGGGCATACCGTATTTCGGCGTGAGCCTGGCCTGCGGTTTTCTGTTATTTGCAGTGAATGAACTGCTGTTGCCAGACAGCGCCGAAATGGCCGAAGGCATCCTCAACAAATACACGGTGCAGAGCAAGCAAGGCGCGGCGAATCAATGGGTAAAAAACCTTTCCTTCATCAACGCTTCCGAGATGCGCACCTGGCAGATTGGAGCCTATCACATGCAGACCTACGAGATGCTTCGCCCGCACGTGGACTGGAAGAAACCGGACGATTCCCGGATGGAATTGTATGCCGAGCGCGCTGTCTATGGCAATGGCATCTGGAATTTCTTCCAGGTGCAACAGATTCTGTATCCGCCCGGCGCGCTGGTGCCGTCCCGCTTGACCACCAATTATCTCGCGCTGCCGGAGTTCACCGAAACGCCACGCCAGATCAAGAGCGAAATTAAAATCAGCGCCATGTCCAGCCTGCGGGAGATGCGCGGGGCCTCGTTGTCGCTGATGGAAATTCTGGAATATCAGCGCTGGCATCCCGAGGCGCGCCGGGATCACCGCCTGAACACCAAGTTTCATGTCCGTCTGGCCGCGCCCTACACCTGCCTCATCGTGGTGCTGATCGCGATCCCATTTGGCGCGGCATCCGGCCGCCGCAACGCCTTTGTGGGGGTGGCCAGCAGCATTTTTTTCTGTTTTACATTTTTTGTAGTGCAACGGCTGGGCGAAGCCTTGGGGCTGGGCGGACGGATCGACCCCTGGCTGGCCGGCTGGTTTCCAAACCTGCTGTTTGGCACCCTGGGCGCGATATTAACCAGCCGGGTGCGCTGATGGATTCACCGTGTTATGACTGATTCACTGTCCGATTTGCAACGGCGGTATGAGCGGCTGAACCTGTTGTATCAGGTCGGCAACGTCATTCATTCCACCCTGGACCCACAGCAGGCGCTCGACCTGATCCTGAATGAAGTGGTTCGGCTGACCCGCGCCTCCAGCGGTTCCATTGTCCTGATCAATCCCAACACCGGATTTCTGGAAATTGAGGCCGCGCACGGGCTGCCGCCAAATGCGCGCCAGATCAAGCTGCGCGTCGGCGAGGGCGTTACCGGCTGGGTGGCTCGCACCGGCAAACCCGCGCGCGTGGGCGATGTCCGCAAGGATCACCGGTACGTGATGCTGCGCGAAAATATCCGCTCGGAACTGGCCGTGCCGCTCTATGTCGAGGGGGAACTCCGCGGATTGGTGAATGTGGACTCGGAGAGCCTGGATGCTTTTACCGAGGATGACCAGCAGTTGCTCGAAGAATTATCGGTCCAGGCGGCCCGGGTCATTCACAATACCTGGTTGTACGAGCAACTCCGCCACAAGGCACGCCTGTTTGAATCCCTCGTCAGCGTGAGCCGGGCCATTAACTCCACCCTGAGTTTGGATGAAGCGCTACGGGTCATCACGCGCGAAGCCTGTCATTTGATGGACGCGCACGTCTGCTCCTTGCTGCTGCTGGATGAAACGCACGAATGGCTGGATGTTCGCGCCCATCACGGCGCCGGGCCGGATTACCTGAGCAAACCCCGTCTAAACGTGGCGGAAAGCCTGGTGGGCAACGTGGTGCGCCGGCGCAAAGCCGTCCAGGTGGCCAACGTGCAAACCAGCAGCCAATACCAGAACCTGGACGTGGCACGCAAGGAAGGGCTGGTAGCACTGCTGAGCGTGCCACTGGTGTACGGGGCTCGCGCCATCGGCGCGCTAAACGTCTATACCGGCCAGGTACATACGTTTTCCAACGAGGAAATCGTGATCCTCGCGGCGCTGGCGGAACTCTCGGGCATTGCAATTGAAAAAGCCCGCCTCTACGAGCGGGTGGTGAACCTGGAAGAACAATTGCGGCAAAACGAGCAACTCTCCGCCCTGGGCCTGCTGGCCGCAGAGGTCGCCCACGAAATCCGCAATCCGCTCACCGTGATGAAGATGCTGTTCCACTCCCTCGAATTGAAGTTTGAACCGGACGATCCACGCGCCCGGGACAAGGAGGTCATCGTCGAGAAAATGGAGCATCTCAACCGAATCGTGGAAAAAATCCTCGACTTCGCGCGCTGCTCGGAACCGCAGTTGGGCCCGGTGGACCTGAACCAAGTGGTGGACGACCTCAGCCTGCTGGTGCGGCATAAACTGCGCCAACACAAGATTGAGCTGGTGCGGGAGACGGACCCCGAACTGCCAGCGGTTCGCGGGGATGCCGCGCAACTAAGTCAGGCGTTTCTCAATCTGACCTTGAACGCCGTCGAGGCCATGCCGAACGGTGGCCGGTTCACCATTCGCTTGCGACGGCTGCCACGCTCCACCCGGGTGGCCTCGCACGTCGCGGTGGAGTTCGAGGATAACGGCGAAGGCATGACGGAAGAGCAACGAAACCGCGCCTTCACTTCGTTGCTAAACACCACCCGCACGCGCGGTACCGGCTTGGGATTGGCCATCGTCAACCGCGTCGTGGAAGCCCATCGCGGGCACGTCATCGTGAAATCCCAGCCTGGCAAGGGCACTCGCTTCCGCATTACCCTGCCGGTCAAAGGGTGAACCGAATTCAAGTTTAGAAGCTCGACAACCGGACGGATTGCTTCTATTGGTATGCGCATGATGCGTTTGATGCTATCAGTATTGGCAGCGGCGAGCCTAGTCTGCGGCTGCGCGACTCAAACTGGACGCCAGGCAAAGTTGCCCGAGACCGCGCCGGGAAGCGGCGAAGCCGGGTCGTTTATCCTGGAGCAGGCGTTGACATTTGCCGCGCGTCCAGTGAAAACCAACGATCTGCCGGAGATCACCGGCCAATGGCGCTATTCCAAGGACGAATACGGTGCCACCGTGTTGATGACCCGTGAACAATTCTTTGAAGCGGAGGCCTTTCTGCACCAACTTTTTGGAAAACCCGAGCGGGAGCAATGTGAATCGGTCTATGGTGGCATCCTGGCCACCTATGACGCGGCGTCCATCGGCGCGGAAGTTCTTTACGGGTACGACAACGAAGGCACGCATATCTCCGTGTTAAAGGCCATGACGAACGAGGAACTGGCGACCGCGCTTAAAGCGCATCCCCAGGATAAACGCTTTTTACGATCGTTGGAGTATCACCGTTAAGCTGCCGGCGGCCCGGTCCCCCGGTCAACCTATCGCCTTCGCTTTGCAGGGGCGCAGAAATAGCCGCCCCGCACCCGCACCGCCCGCGCGCCACCGATGGAAGGCCCCTCGGTTTTACCCGCTTCAAACAACGCCGTATAACGGTAGTCAAAATTCTCCAGTTTGACCCGTTCGATGGAGCGACCAATAAACCGTTCAATGGCGGAGACATGCATGGTATCTTCGGCCACCATCAAGGTAAATGCATCCCCGCTGGCCTCGGCGCGTCCCGTGCGCCCAATGCGGTGAACGTAATCCTCCGGATGCTGGGGCACGTCGAAATTAATGACATGACTGACATTGGCGATGTCCAAACCCCGCGCCGCAATATCCGTCGCCACCAACACCTCGAAGCGTCCGGCGCGAAAACCGTTCAAGGCTTCCTCCCGCTCGCGCTGGGTGCGGTTGGAATGCAGCACCGCCACGGCGTGCTGATTCTTCTTCAGAAAACTCGCAATGCGATCCGCGCGGTCCTTGGTGCGGCAGAAAATGATGACGGAATCGTAATTCACGCGATCCAGCAGCGCCTGGAGCAAATCGGATTTTTGATAATCGCTCACCGGGTAGATGACGTGTTTGACGGTCTCCGCCGGGGTGCGGCGCGCGCCAATCTCGACGGTCTGCGGGTCCTTCATCGCCCACGAGATCAGGGTCTCGATTGCGGGCGGGATCGTGGCGGAGAATAGCGAGGTATGCCGCGCGCGCGGGCATTTTTCCAAGATGGTCCGCACATCCGGCAGAAAGCCCATGTCCAACATCCGATCCGCTTCATCCAACACGGCGTATTGCACCGCGTCCAGATGGCATTGCCCCTGGCGAATATGATCCAGCAGCCGCCCCGGGGTGGCCACAATGATATCCGTGCCTTTGGCCAACTCGTCGCGTTGCCGCCCGTAACCCACGCCGCCGTAAACAACGGTGACAGTCAAATCGGTAAAGCGCGCCAAGTCCCGGAACGCCGTTTCCACTTGGGCGGCAAGTTCCCGCGTCGGTTCCAGCACCAGCACCCGGGTACGGGTTTCGTGATGGCCCAACTTGGTAATGATCGGCAGTGCAAAGGCCGCCGTCTTGCCGGTGCCAGTCTGCGCGCTGCCAATGACATCCTGGCCCGTCAAAATCAAAGGAATCGTCCGCAACTGGATTGGGGTCGGTTCCGTGTACCCCATGGCCTTCACACCTTCCATTGCCTGCGCCGAAAGTTTTAACTGAGTAAATCCCATATAATATTGAGCTGATTAAGCCCTATCTGACTTAAGAAGTCAACCATGGACACACCTATCGCGGTTCTGCTTGCCCTTCGCTGATTTCCTGCTAACGTCCCCGCCCCGGTGAGTATCGCACAAGAAATACAGAAGCGGCGGACCTTCGCCATCATCTCGCATCCGGACGCGGGTAAAACCACGTTGACGGAGAAGCTATTGCTTTATGGTGGCGCGGTGCAGTTGGCGGGGTCGGTCACTGCGCGCAAAAGTCAGCGCGCGACCACCTCCGATTGGATGGAACTGGAACGCAAGCGCGGCATTTCCATCAGCTCCACCGTGTTGCAGTTCGATTATAACGGGGTGCGCATCAATCTGCTCGATACCCCTGGCCACAAGGACTTTTCCGAAGACACGTATCGTGTGCTGACGGCGGTGGATTCGGTGGTGATGGTAATTGATTCAGCCAAGGGCATCGAGGCGCAGACGCGCAAACTGTTTGAAGTGTGCCGGCAGCGCGGGGTGCCGATCTTCACGTTCATGAACAAATGCGACCGCCCCATGCGCGAACCGCTGAAGTTGCTGGATGAGTTGGAGTATGTGCTGGGCATCGGGGCGTTCCCCGTGAATTGGCCCATCGGCACCGGGTTCGAGTTTCAAGGGGTGTATGATCGGCGCGCCAAAGAGGTGCATTTATTCGAACGCACCGTGAAGGGACAGTTCCGTGCGCCGGTATCCATTGGCAGCCTGGCCGATCCGGTGATTCGCGAGCGGTTGGACGATGTGACGTATGCCAAGGTGATGGAGGAGCTGGAGATTTTGGAACTGGCTGGGGAGTCGTTCGATGAGGAATCGGTGCTGGCCGGGCAGACCACGCCGGTCTTCTTCGGCAGCGGCATTAATAATTTCGGCGTGCAGTTGTTGCTGGATGGTTTCCTCAAGCATTCGCCGCCCCCGAGCCCGCGTGTGATGGCGGGCACGCCCATCGCCCCGGATAATCCGGCATTTTCGGGGTTCATCTTCAAGATTCAGGCAAACATGGACCCGCGGCATCGCGACCGCATCGCGTTTTTGCGCGTGTGTTCGGGGAAGTTCGAGCGGGATATGACGGTCATCCATTCGCGCACGAATAAAAAGATGCGCCTGTCCAGTTCGCATAAGTTGTTTGGCAATGAGCGCGAGACGGTGGATGAGGCGTACCCGGGGGACATCATTGGGCTGGTGGGACATTCGGAGTTTGGCATCGGCGATACGCTGACGACCGATCCGTCCATCGTGTATAAGGAAATCCCGCGGTTCACGCCGGAGGCGTTCTCCTATTTGCATAATCCGAACACGGCGAAGTATAAACAGTTTCGGCAGGGGCTGGATCAGTTATTGCAGGAAGGGGTGATCCAAGTGCTGCATTTGCGCAACGCGGCGAGCAAGGTGGCGCTGTTGGCGGCGGTCGGCCCGCTGCAATTTGAGGTGGCGCAATACCGGCTGGAAAGTGAATACGGGGCGGAGTCACGTCTGGAAGCCGCGCCATGGACGGTGGTGCGTTGGCTGCCGCCGATCTTGAAAGAGGAAGACTTGGACGCGCTTTCGCTGCCGACCGGTTCGCGCCTGGCCTATGACATGGCGCAGCATCCCGTGGTATTGTTCGCCACGGAATGGGCGGCGAATTATTTTATGGAAACCAACCAGAAAACCCCGCTATCCAAGTTGCCGGTGGAACTGCAGCCCGAGTGACGCGCCGACCTGCGCCCGATTTCGCGTTCAACGATTTAAATCATGTCCACGATCATCAATGCCACTGGAATCTCTGTTCGCTATAACGACCAGCTTTTGCTGGACGGCGCGACGCTGACGCTGGAGGACTCGGACCGGGTGGGCATGGTAGGCCGCAACGGTTGCGGGAAGTCCACCTTCCTGCGCATCCTGGCCGGATTGCAAGCGCCGGATACTGGAGAAGTGACGCGCCGGCGCGATCTGGTGGTGGGGTATCTGCCACAGAAATTTGAGTTGGACCTGACCTTGACGGTGCGGGAGAACATTCGTGGCGGGGCGCAGCATGTGCTGGATTTGATTCACGAATTCGAGTCGTTGCCCGCCACGTCGCGCAAACACGCCGAGCTGGAACAACGCATCCAGACGCTGGACGGCTGGGGGTTGGATCACCGCATTGAGACCGCCATGGCGCATCTGAATTGCCCCAGCAACGAACAGCGCATGGACACCTTGTCCGGCGGGGAACTGCGGCGCGTGGCATTATGCCGCGCCATTATTTCCCGCCCGGACCTGTTGATCCTGGACGAGCCGACCAACCATCTCGATACGGAATCCATTGAATGGGTGGCGGACTTTCTGGAGGAATACCCCGCCGCCTTCCTGCTCGTGACGCATGATCGTTATTTTCTGGACCGCGTCACCAACCGCATGGTGGAACTGTCCAATGGCACGTTCTATTCCCATGCCGGTAATTATACCGAGTACCTCTTGGCCAAGGCAGAGCGCGACGCGGCGATGGAGGTCATCGAGCATAAACGCCAGATGTTTCTGAAGCGTGAACTCGAATGGGTGCGGCGCGGCCCCATGGCGCAACGGTCCAAAGCCAAAAATCGGTTCGAGCGCTATTATGATGTCGCCGCCCAGGGACCGCCGGCGTTGGATGGCACCGTGGATTTGGTGATCCCCCCCCCGCCGCCGCTTGGCAATCGCGTCGCCGAATTGGTGAAGGTGGGCATGGAACTGGGCGGGAAACGGCTGTTCGCCAACTTGAACCTGACCTTTGCCGCCAATCAGCGCATGGGCATCACCGGGCGCAACGGCTTGGGCAAAACCACGCTGCTCAAAATCATTTTGGGCCAACTTGAGCCGACCGAAGGCTCGGTCAAACTTGGGCAACTCACGCGCTTTAATTACGTGGATCAGGGCCGGTTGCAATTGAACGAGGAACGCACCGTCCTCGAAGAAGTCAGCGACGGCACCGAATTCGTGCTCTGGGGGGAAACCCGCATTTCGTTGCGCGCATACCTGAAACGATTCCTGTTCAGCGACGAACGCATCGCCTCCCAGGTGAAACACCTCAGCGGCGGCGAGCGCAGCCGCCTGCTCCTGGCGCGCATCCTGAAGATGGGCGGAAACTTCCTGATTCTCGACGAGCCCACGAACGACCTGGACTTGGCCACGCTCCGCGTGTTGGAAGAGGCGCTGGTGGCGTTTCCGGGTGTCGTGATGGTCGTCAGCCACGACCGCTATTTTCTCAACCGCGTTTGCACCGACATCCTCGCCTTTGAAGGCGACGCCCAGGTGACCCATAGTGTCGGCGATTACGATTATTACGCGGAGAAGCGCCGCCGCCAATTGCAGGAAACGTCCGCAAATCGCAGTAAAGCCGCTCCGGCAACGCACGGTTGGACGGCAGAAGCCGCAGAGGCGCGGAAAAAGCCGACCCCCAATCGTCCGCGCAAATTATCCTTTAAGGAGACGCGTGAATTGGAGGGCATTGAGGCGGTGATTCTGGCGGCGGAAGAAAATGTGTCCCGTATCGAGGCGCTCTTCCTGGAAACGGATTTCCACCGCAAATACGGGCAGCGCATGGAGGAGCTGAACGCGGAACTCGCGGCGGACAAAGCCCGCATCACCCAACTCTACGAACGCTGGCAGGAACTGGAAGCCATTCGGGCCGGGGCTGCGCCTGCGGAATAATCTGGTTGGCCGGTCTTATTTCAACTTGGCGACGGCCACCTTCATTTCCTCAAGGTGAACCTCGGCTTTTGAGGTATCCGTCACATGCTTGATTAGTCCGTCCTTGCCAATCAGGAAACTCACGCGGCGCGCCATGTTTACACCGAAAATGCGTGTGCCATAGCCGTCGGCGATCTTCCCGTCCGTATCGGCAAGTAATGTAAAATTCAAATGCTGGTTAGCGATAAACTTCTTATGGCTGTCCGCGTTGTCAAAGCTGACACCCACGACTTCCACTTCGGCTTTCTTTAACTCTTCCAGACGATCACGCAAACCGCACGCCTGTTTGGTGCAACCGGGGGTGTTGTCCTTGGGATAGAAATAAAGCAGCACAGCCTTTTTGTTGCGTTGCGCTTCCAGGGTCCAAGCCTTGCCGTCCTGATCCAAACCGGCGATGGCAGGCGCTGGCGTGCCGACTTTGGGCAGGTCGGTTGCGGAAAGCGACATGACCGTCAGTCCGAGCATCATGGTTCCAGTCCATATCCAATTACGTATCTGCTGTTTCATAATGCGCATAACGTACTGCATGTTGGCGGCGTGTCAAAGTGGATTGCCATCAGCTCTTGAAAAGGGGTTGAATCCGGCGGGAGAACCAACTAAGGTTGACTCATGCAACACCAGCGAAAAGAACAGTAATGATGATGACGACACTCAAACGCAATTCGTATCTATTCCTTGCGGCAACCTTCATTTTGGCGGGTTGGCTGGGATTAGGGACTCCTTTGGTGACGGTTCTGTTTTCGTATTTCGTGCTGTGCAAACTGCACGTTTTTAACCGCAATTGGATGACGGTGACGTTGTTTGTGGTGTTGGTGTCCGTCATCTGCCTTGCCTTGGGTTATGTTCTGGACCAAGCCGTTAGAACCCTTCCGCTAGTAATGGAGCGCGCCGTGCCACAGGTGATCCAGGTGGCCAAAAGTCATAACTTGGAATTACCGTTTTCCGATTGGGACAGCCTGAAATCATACACCCAAATCATGATGAAAGGGGAGATGGACCATGTGACCGATGCGGCTAAAATTGCTACTAAACAATTCGTCTTTTTGATCATTGGTTTCGTGATCGCCATCAGTTTGTTTCTTAACTCGGCCAAAATGCTGCATCTGCCTGAGCACGAAGGGGAAGAAAATCTGTATGTGGCTTTTTACTCGGAAATTGCCGACCGGTTTCGCTCCCTCTACCAGTCGTTTGCCACGGTCATGGGCGCCCAGTTGTTGATTTCCACCATTAATACGACCCTGACTTCGATCTTTGTGATTTGGATTGCCTTGCCCCACGCCGTGGTCGTCATTGGGGTCACGTTCCTTTGCGGCATGTTGCCGATTGTGGGGAATCTGATTAGCAACACCGTCATTGTTGGCATTGCACTGACGGTGTCGCCGGAATTGGCCGTGTGGGCGCTGGCGTTTTTGATCGTGCTGCACAAGCTGGAGTATTTCTTGAACAGCAAAATCATCGGTAATCAGATCAAGAACCCGGTGTGGTTGACCTTGATTGCGCTGATTCTGGGGGAACGTTTGATGGGTATCACCGGAATGATCCTCGCCCCGGTCATTTTACACTTTATCCGGATTGAAGCCTCGCAGGTTAAACTCAAAGCGTGACCTGGTCAGGTGCAGCGGACCCTGATCATTCCACCGGTTTTCCGGCACCCTGCCAGGCACCATAGCCGCCTTTGAGATCCACCAGGCTGCCGAATCCCAACTTGACGAGTTTATTGCAGGCTTTGGCGCTGCGCACCCCGGCGGCACAATAGACCAGGTAAGTCTTCGTTTTATCCAACGCGGTGGCTTTCGATTCAAATTCGGTGCCAAGATAATCCACGTTTACCGCTCCTTTGACGTGGCCACCCTTGAATTCCCCCGGTGTGCGCACATCCAACACCACCACTTTGTCGCCAGCCATGAGTTGCGCAAATTCGTCTGGCCCCGCCCGTTTGATGGCGGCGGAATCCGCAGCGGAACACCCGCTCAATGCGCCCATTAAGGTCGTCAGCCAGCTAAACATTTTCAGTGTTTTCATTCGGTTACTTACTGGTTTATGGTAGCACGAAAAAGGACCCATGCCAACCCGGAACCGTTACTCCGCAAATTTAACCACCACCGACGCACGCTCGAAATCATTGGCGGCCATCAGCGGCTGGGGTTGCATTTTGGCCAAACCGGCAAGGAAACGATCCGGGATAATTTCCAGGCGCACATTATGCTGGGTGGCAATTTCATTATAATAACTGCGCGCCAGCGCAATACGGGTTTCCGTATCCGCCAGGTTTTGCTGCAAGTTGAGGAACGACGGTTGCGCCTTGAGTTCCGGGTAGCGCTCCGCCACGGCCAGCATGACCTTGCCCACGGCGGAAAAGTCCGGCCCCGCCACTCCGGGCGCGGTGGCGGTCAATTGATTGCGCAGGGCGGCAACTTCGGTTTGCAGGGTATTTTCGTAATCGCGCAGGCCGGTGACGGTGGTTACCAGGTTGGGGATCAAGTCGTGCCGACGTTTCAATTGCACCTCCACCAGCGACCACGCCTGCCGGACCCGTTGCCGCAAATCAACCAGGCTGTTGTACGCCATCCACACCCAACCAACGCTGGCCGTCAGAATATACAGCGTCCCGGCCAGCACCAGCCAGCCCGGGGCGATTCCGTTGGCTGCCCCCCGCGCCTGCTGGAAAAATACACCACTCACGGCCAACAGCAGCCCGAGGAAATGCCAGCCCCAAAAGGCCCAACCAAAACTACGGCTGATCTCCTTCTCGCTCCGCGTGGAGATCAAGTACAGGGGCGCGTTCTTATCGGCGGCGATTTCGGCGGCCACCATATCCTTGCGTTCGCGCGCCTGCCCGAGAATGTACAAAGGCACGTGCAATTCCATGGCCTGCTCGGTGAACCGCCGCCGATGATCCGAGTCCGCCACCGCCCATCCGGGACCTTTGGCATAATATAGTGGGTCCTCAGGGCCGCAGGTGACCGAGAAGACGGATTGTGGCTCCAGCGTGGCGCCTTCGGGTTGAATCAGGAGATGACCATAATCATCCTTGAGGTAGAACGGCGTCATCTCGTCGCCGCTCGCCACACTCTTCCACCCGCTCTCGTGCCGCGTGCGCGTGCGGGTATTACCCTTGTCATCCGTGTAAGTTTCGACAACGGTGCGCGACCAGTGTTCCTCCACGGAGTAGCTGTACTGCACGCAACGCCGCTCCGCCAGGAAGCTAATCAGGGGCTCCGCACATTCAGCCGTTCCCTTCACCTCGACCAACCCGATAAACACCCCGGTGGTTTTGGACGTGGGCAGATTATCCACCAACCGCTGCCGTTTGTTTGCCCGCAAGGCCAGCAGGAGGAAGATAATCGCGAGAACTCCGCCGATCACCGGCGGCAGCCACATTTCTGGAGCGCCTGCATTCATGTTACCCACAGCATACCGCCCGGGCCGCCATAGTTAAGTGGAAAATCACGCGGAATTTATAATGCCCCAGCGGCCAGGGAACAAACTATGACAAAAGTGGCGGAGAACTACCGCACCCGGCGGAGGCGTATGGCGAGGTCTTGCTCATAGTAGGGCAGGAACAGGCGCATGCTGCTACCGGCAATTTCCAGACTACCTTCCACCGTCAGTTTGCCACTGATAGGATTGAGCGATTCCACTTCATAAGCACCCGGAGGCAATTCAAACGTCAGGTCGGCCAACCCGCCGCCATTCAGATAGATTGCGTAGGCGCGGCCTGGCTCGGATAACACCTGGACGCGTTTGCCGACTGGCAGTTTGGTTTTAATGACTGCCTGATCCGGTTTCATGCGGATGAAGTCCATGCCCTCAATAAACTTCTTCAAGATGCCCAATTGTTGCCGCAGCGCCGGACTGCCGCCGCCGGGTTGTTTAGCGGGATACTCGAAGGTGCCGTCCTCGCGACCCACCGCGAACGAGTAATCCAAGTGATTGAACAGTCCGCCGCCCGCGAGTATGAATTCCCAGCCTTCCCGGCGATACGTCGCGTCATTGGTGCCTTTGAATCCGGTTTCGTTGTTGCCGATGACTTTATTCAGCGCGTAATTCATCGCCACGGCCTCGGGCGGCGAGGCGTAATGGAAATTGAAAATGGATACCGCCGGGTGTGCATTGGTGATAAGCGCTTGGCCATTGGCGATGTTCTGCGAAATCAAGTGTTGCCCCCGAAGGCTCTTTTCCTCAGCCACGATGAGGTCGGCCATGTGCTGTTGCCATGCCATGGTGACGCCGCCAAAGTACGGCTCGTTGCAGAGTTCGTAGTAGATATTCTCGAAGTTGGCGAGTTCCCCGACCAAGCGGCGGACCATCGCCTCCTGCACGGGCAGCAGCTCGCCATGCTGATCGAGCGTATAGACATTGGTGCGCCCCACGGTGCCGACGTTATTCACGTTATTCCGCACATTAAGGGGACTAAGCGCCCATTGAGCCTCATCGTAGAACGGACAAAACAGGTTAATCTCAACGAAGATATCCCGCCGCGCCGCCTCAGTGACGAAATCCCTCAGACGATTGAAATATTCCGCGTCCCATTGATTCAGGTCGAATTTATTGCCGCCATTGGCGTAACCCGGTGTGTCGCTGCGCGCCCACGGACAGAGGAAACGATTCGTCGCGGGAGCGAGCGTGTTGCTGGCGATGTTGAACGCGCCTTCGGGCTCAACGTAAGCACCGGTGAAGACCCGCGTCAGGTTCAGGCCATTGGCCGCCAGCGTGTCGAGGTACTTCACATAGTTGAAGTCCGGGTTCAGCACCGCGCCATAATGTTCGCCTGCCGTGATGAGGAGGACGGGTTTGCCGCGATACTGAAAATAGTGCGGGTTCTGCGGATGCAATTTCAGCGGGCGTACTGGCCGCATCGGCATTGCGAGCGCCGCCTCGGCGGTCAGCCCGGCACACAACCAGATTAATAATACAAACTTCATGGGTAGTGGGTACCATTGGCAGTCCGCGCTGCCAAACATTTTAGGACGCATGATGGTGCGGATGGATATGCTGCAAGATGTGCGGGCGTTCCAATCCGTGCGCCAGCATGAGTTCCTCATTGGACAACAGTTCCCTGGTTTTGCCCTCGGCCACGATGACGCCGCGTTCCATTACGATCACCCTTGGGCAAAGTTCCACCACCAGTTCCAGGTCATGGGTGGCGATCAATTGGGTGATAGGTAGGGCACGCAGCAACGCCTTCAACTCCCTGCGTCCGCGCGGGTCCAAGCCGCTGGTCGGTTCATCCAGTACCAGTATTTTGGGCTGGCACGCCAGCAAACCCGCCAGACACACCCGGCGCTTCTCCCCATGGCTGAGGTGATGCGGTGCGCGGTGCGCATAGCCATCCAGGCCGGTCTGGGTCAGCGCTTGGTTGACGCGCGTCTCCACCTCGGCTTCCGATAAACCCAACTGGCGTGGGCCAAACGCGATATCCTCGCCCACCGTGGGGCAGAACAACTGGTCATCCGGGTCTTGGAATAGCAATCCAACCTCCGCCCGGATTTGCGCCAGATTATCGCCCGCCACCGTTTTCCCAAAGACACGGATGGTCGTGGGTTTGGCCGAGAATTCGGACAATAGCCCGTTCAAATGCAAAAACAGCGTGGATTTTCCCGCGCCATTCGGCCCCACCAAGCCCACGCGCTCGCCCTCTCCAATAGTAAAAGTCACCTCGCGCAAGGCCTGCGTGCCGTCCGGGTAGCGATAACCCAACTGTTGGACTTCCAATGCGTTCATGTTTTCCACCCTCGCGCTTGCATGGCGTTGTAAATGCGTTCCGCCCGCTCGGAAGAACGTACGAATAGCTGCGCAATCACCGTGGAGAGGGCGTGCCACAGCAACCACCGTTTGGGAGTAAAGGTCCGGCATTGTCGCGCCCGCTGCATCCGGTGCATTTCCTCCAACAACACAAACACGTACCGGTGCGTCAGCGCCAGCGTGGTGACCAACAGGGCGGGAACCCGCAAGGTGCGCAACGCGCCGAGCAGTTGGGAAAAAGGCGTGCTCAGGGAAAGCAGAATCATGCAGCCCAGGCAGAGGGTGCTTTTCACCAGCATGGAGGCGAAGATTAAACCGCCATTCGGTTGAAACAGGGATAAGAGGGCGATTCCCAGAATGAAGGATTCGGCCACACATAGCCGCTTGAACACAGTCTGCCATGGAGCGCGGGTCCACAGCCCGGCCAACAACAAGGCCACGGCCGCGCCAGCCGAAATGTCCCAACGTGTCCGGGGAGCCAACGCCACGGCGATGACATAAAACAGTGCGGCAATCAGTTTGACTGTGGCGGGCAAACCGCCGTGCGCGGGAGAAGGAGATGACGGGTGAAAATGCACAGTGCTTATGAAGCGGTGTGTGGTTTTGCCGGGGTCAGCCAGCGCGCCAACAAATAGGCCAAGGCGAATGCCACAATGGTGCCCAGCGCACCGGCAATCGCTGTGCCCACGGTGGCCGAGTGCAAGCCGGGAATCACATAGTCTGGCAGCGGCGCGGCAAATAACGGTGCGGCGGCTTTATGCTCAAAGCCAAGACGTGTGGCGATGGCCTCCAATCCATCCGGCCAGGAGCAGGCCATTGGGGCAACGAAGATGGCTAACCCCAGGGAGATCAGCAAACCATGCGTTACCAATTCGCCGGCCTGCGGTTGCAGGTTTGGCTGGGAAGACTCGGAGAGCAACTCCGGTCGCGTGCGGGCGATGGCCGCCACCACCAAAGTGGTGATGAACGCCTCCCCGATGCCAATCACCAGGTGAACCAACGTCATCGCCGGCAGCGCTAGATTCCAGGCGACCGTGCCGGATAGCGCGAGTTGCCCCGCGCAACCAATGGCGGCGGCCACCGTCGAAACCCAGGCGGCGAACGCGGTCGCCAACAATTGGACGCGCAAACTAGAACCCGCGATGCGCCGCACGGCCAGATACACGCCATATCCGGTGCCGGTGGCCAGGATCGCCATGTTGAAAATGTTCGCCCCAAGGGCGGTCACCCCACCGTCATTGAACAGCAGGCATTGCAGGATCAGGACGGCGCTGAGCACCAGCATGGCGGCGCTTGGCCCCAGGAGCACGGCGGCCAGCGTGGCCCCGATCAGATGCCCGGAGGTGCCCCCGTACACCGGAAAATTAAGCATTTGCGCCGCGAACACGAACGCCGCCGCCAACCCGATCAAGGGCACGCGTGCCGGTGTCAGCCGCCGCCGGATTTGCCGCATCGCCAAAGCCAGCGCCCCGGCGGAAATGACCGTGCCGGCCACCGCCGTTTTACCATCCAAAAATCCATCTGGAATATGCATCGCGCGCATTCATTAAAACGCGTCATACGATTTATGCAATAAATATTACGTTCAGTTTTCTCCTCATGGTTGAAACTGCGTCGGGCGTCGGACGGTTTTCAAGCGCCCACTGTTCGTTGGACCATCGAATTGGCGCAGGTTGTTGCTGCTTGAATTAAGCCTGGCATAACGACGGGGATTAGGTTGGGTAGGGGAAATTCTTGGGGGGCCGGTTATTTCCTTCGCTAACTTCCACTGCAAAACATTGACAAACTAGCCTTGCTCATGGTTCCTTGACGGGACTAAATAACGGTATGCATCGGACGTTTGCCTTAAACTGCTGGTTGTGCCGCGAAGCAGGCGCTTCGCGAGCCGCCGTCATTCGTTTTTCCCCATGAATTCCTCCGCCGAACCATTCCTGCCATTTGCCAAACCGGCCATTAGTGCCGCCGCCATCGCTGAAGTCACCGCGTGCCTGGAATCCGGGTGGATCACCACGGGGCCGCGCACGAAACAGTTTGAGAAGATGTTGCAGGAATACGTGGGGGCCCCTTCCGCCCAAGCGTGTTCTTCCGCCACCGCAGGCTTGCTGATGGCGCTGCTTAGCTTGGATTTGCAGCCGGGCGAGGAGGTCATCACCACGCCCATGACGTTTGCCGCCACGCTGAACACCATTGTGTTGGCGGGTGGCGTCCCGGTGCTCGTGGATGTGGAGCCGGGTACGTACAATATGGACGTGACGCGGTTGGCCAAAGCGATCACGCCGCGCACGCGCGCGATCATGCCGGTGCACTTCGCCGGGTTGCCGGTGGATCTGGACCCGCTCTACGAACTGGCGCGGCAACATAAGCTGCGGGTCATCGAAGACGCCGCCCACTCCATCGGCGCAACCTACAAAGGTCGGAAGCTTGGTAGCTTCGGGGATACGCAGGTGTTCAGTTTTCATCCCAATAAGAATATGACCACCGGGGAAGGCGGTTGCGTGGTTACGCGGGATGAGGCGATGGTGAAGCGCATCACCCTGCTGCGGTTCCACGGTATTGACCGCGAGGCTTGGGCGCGCTTTCACAAGGGTGGCAGCCCCCATTACGAGATCGTGCTGGCGGGGTACAAATTCAATTTCATGGACCTTCAGGCCGCACTAGGCATACATCAGTTGCCGGAGTTGGACGGCTTCAACCGGCGGCGCGGCGAGTTGGTGAATCGGTATTACGAGCACGTGGGCGCATGGAAGGCGCTGACGCTGCCGTCCCGCCCAAGCTACGAGCATACACATGCCTGGCACCTGTTCGCGCCGCTGATTAACCCGGAGGTCGCCGGCTTGGACCGCGACCAATTCATTGACGCCCTTAAGGAGCACAACGTTGGCACGGGCGTGCATTACCGCGCGATTCACTTGAGCCCGTTCTATCAGGACAAGTACGGGTTTAAGCGCGGCGATTTCCCGAATGCCGAGGCCATCTCGGACCGCGTCGTCAGCCTGCCGCTGTTCCCGACCATGACCGAGCATGAGCAGAACCGGGTCATCCGCGCCATGGCGGCGATCTTTAAACTTTCCTCTCCCGTATGAGCGCCATCCAGTTATCCGTCGTCATCCCGGTCTTCAATGAAGAGGCGAACCTGCGCCCGCTGTTCGAGCGCCTGACCAAGGTCATGGACGCGCTCAACAAACCGTGGGAGGTGATCTTCACCAACGACGGGAGTTCCGATCGCTCAATGGAGTTGCTGCGGGAATTTCATCGCCTGCGCCCCGCGCAGGTGCGCGTGATTGATTTCAACGGCAACTTTGGCCAGCACACCGCCATCATGGCCGCCTTTGAGCGGGTGCGCGGGGAAATTATCATTACCCTCGACGCCGACCTGCAAAATCCGCCGGAGGAAATCCCGAAGTTGCTCGCCAAGATGGATGAGGGCTACGACGCCGTGGGCGGTTGTCGTACCAAGCGCAAGGATTCCTTTATGCGCAAGTCTTCCTCGCGCCTGATTAACTACGTGCGCGAGGTGACCACGGATATCCGCATGACCGATCAAGGCTGCATGCTGCGCGCGTATCGCCGCCCGGTCGTCAAGGCGATTGTCCAGACCGGCGAGCGCTCGCTCTTCATTCCCGCGCTGGCGTATAAGTTCGCTGGAAGATCCGGCGAGGTGGAGGTCAACCACGACGAGCGGGCCGCCGGGGAATCCAAGTACAGCTATTATAAGCTTATCCGCCTGAACTTCGACCTGATCACCGGCTTCACGCTGGTCCCGCTGCAATTGTTCACGCTGTTCGGTTTCGTGGTTTCCGGCCTGAGCGCCATCCTGGTGCTCTACATGGCCTATCGCCGCATTTTTATGGGGCCGGAACTGGAAGGCGGCTTCACGCTGTTCGCCATCATGTTCTTCATGGTTAGCGTGGCGATCACCGGCATCGGCTTGATCGGCGAGTACGTGGGCCGCACCTACCAAATGGTCATGCGCCGCCCGCGCTACGTCACCCGGCAAGTTCTGGAGCAAGTGGAAGAGAGTAAAAAGTTGCATGAGTAAACCGCGCGTCATCGTCTTTGGTTATAGCGAAGTCGGCTACCAATGCCTGGAGCTGCTGTTGCGCCGTCAGGCCAACATCGTCGCGGTGTTTACCCACGCGGACAACCCCACTGAGAACCATTGGTTTCGCTCGGTAGCGGATCTGGCGCGCCAGCATCAGGTGCCGGTCTTCACTCCCGAGACGCTCAGCCCGCCGGAATGCGAAGCCCAGTTGCGGACGCTTGCGCCGGATTTGATGTTCTCCTTTTACTATCGGAAGATGATCCCCTCGCGCCTGCTGGACCTCGCCCCGCTCGGCGCGTTCAACATGCACGGCTCGTATCTGCCCAAGTATCGCGGCAAAGCGCCCGTCAATTGGGCGGTGCTGCAGGGCGCGACGCAGATCGGCGCCACCCTGCATTACATGGTCAAGCGCGCGGATGCCGGCGATATCGTGGATCAGGAAGCCGTGCCCATCGGGCCCGAGGAAACCGCCGCGCAGATCATGGAGAAAGTGCAACAGGCCGCCATCAAGGTGTTGGAACGGCAACTGGACAACCTGCTCGCCGGGCGTGCGCCGCGCCACCCGCAGGATGAGAGCCAGGCCACCTACTTCAGCGGACGCAAGCCGGAGGATGGCCGCATCCAGTGGACCCAACCGGCCACCGTCATCTTTAACCTGGTCCGCGCCGTCACCCGCCCGTACCCCGGCGCATTCACCGATCTTATGGATGCCCGCATGTTGGTCTGGTGGGCCAGGCCACTGCCGGGCGCGACGAGCGGCAAGCCGGGCGAAATCGTGCGCGTGAATCCCCTGACGGTGGCTACCGGCCAGGGCCTGTTGGAAATTTCGGATGCCCAGTGGGTCCAGCGGGATAACCCGGCGCAATCCATCCCCGCGCCCGCGCTGCAACCCGGCCAATGTTTTTCGGATTCCCCATCGGCAACGCTTAACCCTCCACCCCATTAAAACGTGAGCAAAAAAATCCTCATCCTCGGCGTCAACGGCTTCATCGGAAACAGCCTGACGTGGCGCATTCTCAACACGCGCGACTACGATATCTACGGCATGGACATGAGCGACAATAAGCTGTCGCATTGTCTCGGCCACAAGCGCTTTCATTTCTTCGAGGGCGACATCACGATCAACCGCGAGTGGATCGAATATCACGTACGCAAGTGCGACGTCATCGTGCCGCTGGTGGCGATCGCCACGCCGGCCCTGTACGTCAAGGACCCGCTGCGTGTCTTCGAATTGGACTTCGAGGCCAACATGGAGATCGTCCGCAAATGCGTCCAGTACAAGAAGCGCCTGGTTTTCCCGTCCACCTCGGAAATCTACGGCATGGCCAAGGATGCCGAGTTCGACGAGTACACCACCAACCTGACCTACGGGCCGATCCCGAAGCAGCGCTGGATTTACGCCTGCATCAAGCAACTCCTGGACCGCGTCATCTTTGCCTACGGCGAGAACAAGGGGCTCGATTACTCCCTGTTCCGGCCCTTCAATTTCATCGGGCCGAAGCTCGACGACATCAACGAGCCCAAGGAGGGCAGCTCTCGCGTCGTCACCCAGTTTATCCACAACCTCGTTCACGGCAAGCCGATCAAGCTGGTGGATGGCGGGCAGCAGCGGCGCTGCTTTACGTTTATTGACGACGGCGTGGATTGCCTGACGCGCATCATTGACAACAAGGATGGCGTCGCGACCCGCCGCATCTTCAACATCGGCAACCCCGCCATGAATTATTCCATCCGCGACCTCGCCTATATGCTCGTGGACATCATCAAGACGGAGCCGGACTTCGCCGAGTTCCGCCCCATGGCGGAGAAGGCGCAGATTGTCGAGGTGGACTCCGGCGAATATTATGGCACGGCCTACCAGGACATCATCCACCGCGTGCCCTCCATCAAGGAGGCGGAAAAGCACCTGGGCTGGAAGCCGACCACCGACCTACGCACGGCGCTCAAGCTCACGCTGGACTACCACCTGCGCAATAATAATTACGAGCTGAACATCAACGAGACCCGCTAGCGGATGGGGGACGCCGCGCCACAACTCGCCATCAAGATTGACGTGGATACCTACCGCGGCACGCGCGAAGGCGTGCCCGCGCTGGTGGCGCTGCTCAAGCGGATGCGCGTGCCCGCCACCTTCCTCTTCAGCCTGGGGCCGGACAACACCGGCCGCGCCATCACCCGCATCTTCCGCCCCGGCTTCTTCAAGAAAGTTTCCCGCACCAACGTGACCAAGCTCTACGGCTACCGCACGCTGCTTTCCGGCACGCTGCTGCCCGCGCCGCACATTGGCCGCCGCTGCGAAGCTTTGCTGCGGCAGGTGCGCGATCAGGGCTTTCCCGTGGGGATTCATTGCCACGACCATTACCGCTGGCAGGACCACCTGGCCGGCATGTCCCTCGATGAAACCCGCCGCGAATTCCAGCAGGCCGTCGCGGAATTCGAGCGCGTCTTTGGCGAACCGCCCCAGACCGCCGGCGCGCCCGGCTGGCAAACCACCGTCCACAGCCTGCAAGCTTACGACGAGGCGCACCTCCTCTACGCGAGCGACTGCCGCGGCACCACGCCGTTCCTGCCGCGCGCCCACGGCCTGACCTTCCGCACGCCGCAGATCCCCACCACCTTGCCCACGCTGGATGAACTGCTCGGCCGCCCGGAATATCCGGACGCCGCCATCGTGCCCCATTACCTGAAGCTGCTGCGGCGCGACACGCCCAACATCCTCACCAGCCACGCCGAGATCGAAGGCAACCATTACCTGGGGCTGTTCGAGGAACTGCTCGCCGCCGCCCAGCGCCAGGGCGTGCAATTCACCACCATGGAAGCGCTGGCCGCGGACCTTGCGAAGCACCCGCAAACCCTGCCGATTTGCGACGTGGCAGCCGGCACAGTGGATGGCCGCTCCGGCACCGTGACCGTGCAACTGCCCGCCGCGTAGAAGCTGCCTCCGGCTGCTTTTTTCTTTCCCCCCACCCGCCCGTTTCCAAATCGGGTTGAAAGCGCATTGGAATTAGCTGGAAAATTTGTTTGATATTTTCCGCGCGGTTCCCATGATTTGGCCATGAGCGACGCGACGTTATTGACCATTGAACTGCCGGGCATCCGCAAACTTAAGAGCGGCAAGGTCCGCGAGATATTTGATTTGGGGGACCGCTTCCTGTTTGTGGCCACTGATCGCATCTCCGCGTTTGACTGCATCATGCCCAACGGCATCCCGCGCAAAGGCGAGGTATTGACGCAAATTTCCCATTTCTGGTTTGACCGCACTGAAGCGCTGGTGCCGAACCATCGCCTGGCGAAGAGCGCGGACCCGCTCCCCGCTTCGCTGCAACCTTACACCGCCCAACTCGCCGGACGCAGCATGATTGTCAAAAAGGCCGAACCCCTGGCCATCGAGTGCGTGGTGCGCGGCTACCTGGCGGGCTCGGGCTGGAAGGAATACAAGAGCCAGCAGACGGTGTGCGGCATCAAGCTGCCGCCGGGCCTTCAGGAATCTTCGGAATTGCCGGAGCCCATTTTTACCCCGGCCACCAAGGCCGAGACCGGTCATGATGAGAATATTGATTTCGCCCGCGCCGCCCAAATCGTCGGCCCTGCGATTGCCGAGCAGGCGCGCGATCTCAGTTTGAAGATTTATCGTTCGGCCCGCGAATATGCGCGGCAGCGCGGCATCCTCATCGCCGACACCAAATTCGAGTTTGGCCTGTTCGAGGGCAAGCTGATTCTGATTGATGAAGTGTTGACGCCGGACTCCTCCCGCTTTTGGCCCACCGACCGCTACGAACCCGGACGCGGCCAACCGAGTTTTGACAAGCAGTTTGTCCGGGACTACCTGGAAACGCTGGATTGGGACAAGACTCCTCCCGCGCCGGCGCTGCCGCCCGAGGTGGTGGCCCGCAGCCAGGCAAAATACCTGGAGGCCTACGAGCGCCTGACGGGGAAAAAGCTGTAGCCTGACCCGGATATATCAGCGAACCCGCGCTCCATTTGCGCATTGCGAAAGTTCAGCCCACCGGCTATTGAGAACCTGTCGTTCGCGTACGTAAACCCAATGACGTGTTAATCATGAGCAATTCAAACGCAACCTTGCGCTCCCGCTTGAGCTATGAACCGCAGGCGCTGAAGTTCGGCACCAGCGGACGGCGCGGGGAAGTCATTCACCTGACCCAACTAGAAATCTATATCAACGCGCTGGCGGAATTGGAATATCTGCGCTCGCTGCCCGCCGGCGAAGGCGGCCTCCGCGCCGGGGACCCGTTTTACTTCGCGTATGATCTGCGCCCGAGTTCCAGCCGGTTCGTGCCGGAGCAGCAAGGCCGGGGAGAACTTGCGCAGGCCATCGCGCAAGCCATCCAGGATGCCGGGTTGCGCCCGGTCAATCTGGGGGCCATCCCCACCCCTGCCCTCACCTGTTACGCCCTCGCGCAAGGCTGCGGCAGCATCATGGTCACCGGCAGCCACATTCCGTTTGATCGCAACGGCTACAAAACCAATTCCGCCAAGGGCGAGCTGTTGAAGCGGGACGAAGCGCCCATCAACGCGCGCGTCGAGGAAGTGCGGGCGCGCGTGTACCGCCAGCCGTTCGCGGACGCGCTGTTCGATGAGCGCGGCATGTTCAAGACCGGTTCCCGCCCGCTCCCGGCGGCCACCGATGCGGCGCGCCGCTTTTATCATCGGCGTTACCTGGAGTTCTTTGGCGCGGGCAGCTTGAAGGGCTTGCGCCTACTGGTCTATCAACACTCCGCCGTGGGGCGCGATCTGTTCGTGGAAGTGCTGGAGAGTCTGGGGGCCGAGGTCTTCCCCGCCGGGCGCAGTGACGCCTTTGTGCCGATTGACACGGAGAACATTGACCAGGCGCAACTGGCGCAGATCCAGCAACTGCTGGACGCCGTGACCGCCCAACACGGGCCGGTACACGCGGTGGTCTCGCTGGATGGCGATAGTGATCGCCCGCTGCTCCTGGGCGTGGAAGCCCACGCCTCCGCCGGCGGCACGCACTATCAAGCGCGCTTTTACGGCGGCGACCTCGTCGGCATGGTCGTGGCGGAATTCCTGCGCGCGGATGCCGTGGTCGTGCCCATCAGTTGCAACGACGCCATTGATCGCGGCCCGTTGCGGGACCGGCTGGAGCCCAAGACGCGCATCGGCTCCCCCTTCGTCATCGCCGGCATGGAAGCAGCGCGCGCCCAAGGCCGCCGCCGGGTGTGCGGTTGGGAGGCCAACGGCGGGTTCCTCACCGGCTCGGAGGTGGAACGCCAGGGCCGGGTGCTCACCGCGCTGCCCACGCGGGATGCCCTGCTGCCGATCCTGTGTACGCTCGCCGCCATGCAAGAACAGGGCCTCACCATGGGCCAACTCTTCGACCGCCTGCCCAAGCGCTTCAGCAAAGCCGCCTTGCTCAAGAATTTCCCGCGCCCGATCAGCCAAAAGATCATCGCCCGCTTCTCGCTGGCGAATGCGGACATTCGCGAACTCGTCATTTCCCCAGGTAGCCGCCGAGGTAACGAGGCGGAACCAGGAATTTCGGAATGCGGAACGCGGAATGCGGAATGCGGAACCGGCCGAGGCAACGAGTATTCCGCCATTCGCAATCCGCAATCCGCAATCTCCGATGTCCGTCTCCTTACCTCGACGGCTACGAGCGCGGATGAAGTTGCCCGCATCGTGCGCGAATTATCCAGCGTGTTCAGCGCCGCCCATGGCTTTGATGCCGTGGCGAAGGTGAATTACACGGATGGCCTCCGCATCTATTTCCACAACGGGGATGTGGCGCACGTCCGCCCCTCGGGCAACGCGGATGAACTGCGCATCTACGCCGTGGCCGACTGCCAGGAACGCGCCAACACCATCGCCCAACTGGGCGTGGCCGAACCGATGGGATTGCTGCGCACGCTGGAAAAGATGGTGGCGCAATAAACGCGGAATTCCCTTCCTGCCCGTTGACGAGCGCAATCAATGGGTGGGAGGAAGACGAAGATCATTTATTCAAAATTCCATTTGCTATAAAGGCAGCCGAATACAAAGTCACCCAGCAAATCGCTCCGATGAAGTATGGCGCAAAATACAACCGAGCTTCCCTTGATCTGCATCGTTCAGAACATAATCGAGCAATGATGTAACCGATACCTACGACCACCAACACCATAACAGAAACCGTCTGATGAATACTATAACGCGAATTTAAGTTGGCTTTGGATAGGGTAAAGCCGACACTTAACGCTAGTACGATCCACCCAATAGCACAGACAATTCTTCCAACTAGAGTGACTTTCTCAGGAGATTTCATCTTTAGCTTAACAGTCTTCCTGAACGCCCTTCGCGTTCATGGTTTCCGGTGGCCAGTTGGTTTTCATGGTGCCGACTATCCCTAAAAAGGACCCGCCAGTCAATTGCAAAACGGCATGGCGTAGATGTGTGGGGTCTTGCCAGGCATGGTTTCTGGCATCCCTTTGGGATGCATTGGGTGTATTGGATGGCTTTCCGGAGGTCATGCCCTGTTTCCCTCATGACGACTACTATATGTCATCCCTCGCGGGATGAGGTGGCGGGGCCTTGTGTATTTCGATGCCTGCCGGGAAATTTCGTGCCGTGCCACCGTACCGCAGACTTCCAAGTCTGCTGTATCGCCGACTTCCCAGTCGGCAGACGGTTTGTCATTTCCCAGCGCGCTCGAATTCCTAACGCCTTGCAGGTTAGGAAACCTGCGATACAGCAGACTTGGAAGTCTGCGGTACGAAACGCGGCGGCACGCTTCCCAGTACCG
>JBAXGN010000078.1 GCA_037139415.1 Verrucomicrobiota bacterium
ATGAATCCATCGTTCCTTCAAAAAAAATGCCGCCAGTGTCGAAAGATAGGTTAACAACAAAAGGGATCTGAATTTATCACGCTATTTGCCGAAAATACTTCCCAACCAAGGGTGGAAAATTCGCCACGTCAGACGAAAGGCGAGGTGACCGTTCGGATACCCTTGCCGGAAGGCGAATGACGAACGTCAAAGGAAAGTTATGGTGTCAAAGTTTCTCAAGCAGATAGGCTATCCACTAAAATATTGGAGTCGGCGATTTTGCGATGGCCTGTTGGCGCTTGATTTTCCTCGGTCAGTCTAATAAAATGCCCAACACGATGCTCAGTCATAATCAACGCACGTTCCTATCTATAGGGCACTTGAATATCATTTCTGGTGAAAAATGGTGTGAACATCGCACTCTGAATTAACCGTGAAACCCAATTACCAGCCTCCATATACTCTCACCCCCGCCATCCTGCGGTTGGTTGGGGAAATTAGCGAATGGATTGGGCGGTACTCCGTGACTGAAAGCGCTACCCTGACGCCGCGGTTGCGCCGGGGAAACCGTCTCCGATCCATCCAAGCATCGCTGGCAATCGAAAATAATTCCCTTACCTTGGAACAGGTGACTGCGGTGATCGACGGAAAACGCGTATTGGGATTGCCACGCGAAATCCAGGAGGTTCGTAACGCCTTTGCCGCTTATGAATGCCTGGAACGCTGGGCCCCCACTTCCCGCAAAAATATGTTGGAGGCGCATGGGATGCTAATGCGGGGGCTGGTGGATCAGCCGGGGGCATTCCGCACAGGAGGCGTGGGTATCTTCCGCGGTAAACAATTGATTCACATGGCTCCCCCGGCTGAACGCGTTGGATATCTGATGGATGATTTGCTGAAATGGTTGAGGCGCACCGATGCCCATCCGCTGGTGGCCAATTGCGTCTTTCATTATGAATTTGAATTTATCCATCCCTTCCCGGATGGCAATGGCCGCTTGGGCCGACTATGGCAGACGCTGATTCTCAGCCGGTGGAAACCAATGCTGGCTTACCTACCCGTGGAAACGGTGATTCGGGACCGCCAGGAAGAGTATTATCGAACCCTGGCCCAAGCCGACAACAACGCGAACGCAACGGGCTTTGTGGAATTCATGCTGGAAACGCTCAAGGCAGCCATCCAGGAAGCCGGGACTACCGACCAAGTAAGCGATCAAGTAACCGACCAAGTAAAACGTTTGCTGGACGAGTTGAGCTGTGGTGAGGCAACCGCGGCCGATCTGATGTCCCGGTTGCAGTTATCCCATCGCCCCACCTTCCGCAAGAATTACCTGGAACCCGCCTTGGCAGCAGACTTGATCGAACGGACGCAACCAGATTCACCGCGCAGCCCCACGCAACGGTATCGGTTGTCCAACCGTGGACATAACCGGTTGCCCAGGAATGAGTCGGGACGGCAGAATAATACACAGTAACCCCGCCTTTGACCGATTATGGGAGGCATAGTAGCATACCCCAAGTTCGGCCAACTCGCCGCTCGCTGTCCCGTTATGGCAGGAACAGCCTGAAGACCTCTGATTTTATGGTGGAGGCCGGGTGAGTTGCCTCCCGTCCCTGACAAGCAAACCGGCCGTGACTACATGCTTAGCCGAAAGAGAGTTTCTACGTCCGGATAACCTTTCGGCAAGAATCCGTGCGCATAGTCAGCATGAATTTTTCTCGGGCTTTTGCCGCGCTGTCTCCGGCATCACCCACCTGCTGCATCGTTCATCCACCGTAGCAGGTGTTCGGCAGTGAATGCAGCAGCACTAACTGAGCTGGTTAAGACATTCGGCCAGCTTGTTCCGGGCAGCGGGTTTGAAGAACCAACTGGTCACGCCCGCTTGGCGGAACATTTGCGCGTCGGGATTCTGGCCAGGCCGCAGCATCAAGATCAGGGCGGGGACGGCCAGAGCTGAATCGCCATGCAAGGTTTCCGCGAGCAACAACGTTTCTTCAAGCGACACCGAGGCGTCAAGAATGACCGCCTGGATAGGGTCGTAAAGAACCTTTTCACGCTGCAAGGCGGGAATGACTTCGTAATTGCTTTGCACCACCAGCGGACGGAAGTTGAGGGATTGGAGTTTGGCCGCCAAATCCTTGCCGTGATCGGATTCACTGTCCACGACCAGTACGCGTGCAGCGGGTTTGAGGCGCATGAGGCCGTTTTTCGCGATCGGGACCAATGGAAAGGCGCTGTCGCCGCCCGTCGGCGTGGCGCTTTCAGCGGTGATTTCAAACCAGAACTCGGAGCCGCGGCCCGGCTGGCTAGTGAAATCAATCTCGCCGCCCATGAGTTTGACGAGTTGTTTGGCCAAGGCCAGCCCGAGCCCGGCCCCCTCATGCTGGCGCGTGGCGTTGCCGTCCGCCTGGCTGAAGAGCCCAAAGATCCTTCCGCGTGCCTCTTCCGGAATGCCAACTCCTGAATCACGCACGACAAAGCGAAATCGTGCCCCGCCAGGTTCGTTTTCCCGTACCTTACAGGTCACAATAATTTCCCCCGCGTCGGTGAATTTGACCGCGTTGCCAACCAATTGCCGCAAAACTTCCTGGATTTTGCCAGGGTCCCCCAACCATGAGCCCGCCAGCGATTCCTCAGGCTGGCAGGTGAGCCGCACGCCCTTCGCGCGGGCGTCGGCGGCGAATTCCTCGACGGCCTGCCGCACGCACAACGCCGGATCAAGCGGTTCGCGCTTCAACCCGAGATGTTGCTCGCGGGTGTCGGCGAAGGTCAACATGTGCTCAATAAGGCGTTGCAGGCGTTTGGCGCTTTCGCAGAGCATTTCCACCGAGACCTGATGTTGCGCCCCCAAGTCTGCCGTGCGCAGCATTTCGGCCATGCCCAGCACGCCGTTTAGCGGCGTGCGCAATTCATGACTGATGGTGGCGAGAAACTCCGATTTGGCGCGGGCGGCGGATTCGATGAGTTCCTTGGCCCGTTCCAATTCCACAATGGTTTCCTGCAATTGCTCCTGCTTGAACCGGAGGTTTTGGTTGGCCTCTTCCGCGGTGGTTTTGGCGGTTTCGAGTTCCCCAATGGTTTGTTGCAACGTTGCATGTTGGGACTGGAGACTCTGGTTGGCGATGCGCAGTTGGTGAAAGAGCTGGCTCTTGCCCAAAATGATGGACGCGCGGTTAGCCAGTGCCCGCAAAAACTCCATATCCTCGCTGCGATATTGGCGGGATAACCTATCAAAGGCGTAGAGGATGCCAATGATCCGTCCGTTGCTGAGGAGCGGAACACCGGCGCACGCCTGAATCGGCAAACCCGGAAACGACTGGCGGATGCCCAGCGAATCGCCGCTGATGGAGGAGAGCACCAGCGGCTCGCCGCTTTCCAGAATATACGCATGCGCGGAATTCATGGTGGCCGGCACGAGCGTCCCCGGCTTCAGCCCGGTGTTTGGGGGATACACGGAGCCGACTTGAAACACGCTCTCGTTGCCCTTCCAAAAGAGGACGCAGGTACCGAGGCTGGCAGGCAGCATTTCCGTGGCGGTGCGAGTGATACGATCCAACATGACCTGCGGGTCTTCCACCTGCTCCCCCCCGCCATCAAGCTGGGTGATCGCCATCTGCCGGGAGAACTGGGCTTCGAGTTCTTTCTTTTCACGCCCAAGGGCAAGCTGCGCCTCGCGTTGGGCACCGATATCGCGCACCGCCATCACCAGCAGCGGCCGGTCCTGCATGGAAATGCTTTTGTTGAAGATCTCAATGAGAAACTCCGTCCGGTTCTTGCGCAGGCCGTTCACGCAGTTGGATTGCACGGTGCCAAAGCGCAGTTGGTTCGCTGCCAACTGACGCGATTCCGGCGCGATCAGGTCCAAAATCTCGAGGCCGCGAATCTCTTCGAGTTCATAGCCGAACAACTCCAAGGCCGCCTGGTTGGCATCTATGATTTTCCCGGCATCGTGGAATAGAATCCCCTCGAACGTGGCTTCGGCCATCTTGTGGCAACGCTCCTCCGCCGCGTGAGTGCGCATCACAAACTCGCCCAGATGTTTCCGGCGGTCGGCCAAAACAAAGGCCAGGGATGCCAATTCCCGCTCCCGCCCAATATGCGCCCGGTTGAGAATCAGGCCCAACAGGGTCGCCGCCAGCAAACCGAATCCGAAATAGAACCAACTCATGTCCCCGCCCAGCGCGGCGCAACCCCATACCAGAATCGTGGCGACCACGATCAACAGGAACCATCGGAACGCGGTAACCAAGGTGGCGGCCCCCACAATCAGCAGCATCAGCACACACGTCTGGTAGGGATCCTCAAAAAGGTAAAAGTGCAGCCAGCAATTACTCAACACCAACCCCGCCAGAAAGAAACTAAATGGATGCGCGTATTGCACGGGCACCGGCCACCGCCGGCAGGCAAACCCCAGCCCCACCACCAGGGCGGCGGAGCAAAGTGACAAACGCAGCATCGGAAAGGCCTGTGTCCACGGGTACACCACCACGGCATACACCCCATACAACACGTAAAACAGCGTCAGACTGGACATTACCCGAAGCAGCTTGTCGCGTACCACCAGATTCAGATGTTGTTCCAAATCCGTTTCGGACAATTGTGGCAACTCCGGCTCTCTCGGTATCTCCGAGGGAATGACCAGGTCTTTGAATTCGTTAATTTTCATGGGACCACACGGGATTGGAGAATCAGGCGGGTTTCCTCAACACATGGCCGAGTGCTTTGACGGCCAATTCCATCAAGAGATAAGGCTTGCCGATCAGTTCATTTCCCCCGCTGAGCGCGGAATGAGTGCGCCGTTCAAAATCATCCTGGACGGTCACAAAAATCACGGGCGTGGTACGATTGGCTGGCGTGGCGCGCAACTGCTTGCACAGTTCAAATCCGCTCATGCCCGGCATATTCACATCGGTGATCACCAGGTCGAATTTGGTGTGCTGCAGTTGTTCCAAGGCCCGCGCCGGGCTTTCCTCGACGGTGGGCTTGATCTGGACCTTCTCCATCGCTTTGACGGTGGCACGCCGGGAAAATAGGTCATCATCCACCACCAGCACCGACGGTTGGGCCACGTCCCGGCCCACCTCGGGATGCTCCATCAATTGAGCCAGATAATCGGTCGTCTTGGCCAGGGTCATCAAAGTGGACTGCGTGATGACGGTGGGTTTTCCGTAAAGTTCCCAGAGCAACGCCTCGAAAGCCTCGGCGAGGCGCCGTAGTGCCGGAGAATCGGACGGCAAAGCGCTTCCGGCCAGCGGATGGACCAGACCGACCATGGCTTGCAGGCAGGCCAGCTTCTTTGGTTGGTCATCCGCCTTGTTAAGCGTCTTGAGCCAGACGCGCATCTCTTGGATAAAAGTGTGGGCGTCCCGGGGCGGCGCGCCAGATGTTTGCAGCAGCGGCGTGTTATTTGCGGCAGGCACCCCAGGCTCCCTCCCGCACTGCGCTTGGGCCAGCTCAGATGGGGCGTTCACCACCGGTGCGCTTTTCGCCGGTATTTTCGCCGCGTCGTAGGGAAGCATCCGGCCCTCTTGCGTCGGGCGTATCCCAGCGGCGTCAGAGGGTGGCTCCAAGAGCCAGGCGGGCTCTCGATTTGAGTCCGCGATGGCGGGCGGGGAGCCCGCTGGCTCACTGCCTTGGCGAAGCGGGGCGGGGCTCTCGGCACCGCTTGGCAACAGCGAACGCCCCCCGCCAACTTGCACCAAGCCCGTGGCGGCATAAGTAGGGCCTTCCAGACAGGCATTAACGGCTTCGACCACTTGCGCCGGAGGCGTCGTGCTTTTGCTTAAAACGTAATTGGCTCCCGCCTTCCGGGCTTGGTCAGCCAGTTGGGAAAGGTGCGCATTGGTCAATACCACCACGGGCAGTTTCTCGAAGCGTTTCTGCGCGCGGATTTTACCCAGAATGTCCGCCCCGTTCATCTGCGGCAGCATCAGGTCCAACACCACGGCCGCAAAGGTGCTTTCATGCAGGCGATAAAAGCCGCTTTGCCCGTCGGCGCAAATCTCCACCTCGTATCCCTCGCGTTCAAACCGGCTGCGATACACGTTCGAGATGATGGCGTCATCTTCAATGATAAGCAGCCGCCGGCGTTCTGTGGATGAAGATAGATTCATATCCTTTAGATCTCTCGGAGCAAAAATTCCCGGACGCTCTCCGCCTCGCGTTGCGCCTCTTCAAAGGCCGTTTGCGCGTTCGCCAACTGGCCGGCGCCACTAAGCCGTTCGGTTTCTTTCAGCCAGCGGGTCAGAGCGGTCATGCCACAAGTGCCGCTGGAGCCAGCCCCTTTATGCGCCAGGCTTTTGGCTTCCGCCATGTGGCCCTCCACCAGCGCCTGTTCAAGCTGCCGCATTAGCTCGGCGGTGCGGTCCAGAAACAGTCTCCGCAAGTCTTGTGCCTCCGCTTTGGAAGGCCCGGCGATTTGCCGAAACCGGGCCAGGTCCACCGGCGGTTCCCGATCCGCCTCCCGCCCCGCAGGAGAACCCGATCGGGCGGCGGCGGCTTCAGGGGCTTGCACCGCCCGCTTGTCAGCCATGGAGCGGAACAGTTGCACATAGCGGAGCCATCTCGTTATCGTGTCCTTGAACGTCGCAAAATTAACCGGCTTGGCGAGACAATCATTCATGCCGACCGCCATCATGCGTTCCCGGTCGGCATGCATCGCATTGGCAGTGACGGCGACAATGACGAGCGGCGGCGCGCAACTTGCATTGCCGGCACCGCCGGCTTCCCGCTCCTGCTGGCGGACGCTGCGGGCGACCTCAAAGCCGTCCATGAACGGCATTTGGATGTCGAGCAGGAGCAAGTCGTACCGCTTTCGGCGCAGCGCCTCCATGGTCTCCCGGCCATCGCTGGCGAGGTCGGCGGTATAACCCATGCGCTGCAGCAGGTTGAGCCCGACTTGCTGATTGATCTGGTTATCATCCGCCAGCAGGATACTCACGGGATAACCTTCGCCGGATGGTTGTGGCACCTTGCCTGCCAAATCCGACGGTGATTGCGTTGACGGCGGCGGCCCCCCCGGTGGGACAAGCTGAATTGGACGATGCTGGCCAGCCTCAGGCCCAAGCGGCTCATAGACACGCCGCAGCGGTGGTGGCAAATCTGCCGCCCGCTCGCTAGCCGCACTGATGAAGGCGCGTTGACTCATGGCAAAAGGGTATCAAAGAAACCAATTTAAGCAAGCCTTGTTGGCAAGACTGCATAAAATTTTTATCGGTCGCGGCGCGCGCCGCAACGTCACCGCAATGGTCACCGCAAACATCACTGGCTTAGCTTTAACATCTCGCTCCCGGCAAGCAGCAACGTACCGGTAACGTATTCATGGGTCTCGGTTTGCTGTAGGTTCACGGGACGATCCCCCACCGGCTGGCCCCATTGGACCTGACCATCCGCGTTCACGCAACGCACCAGTCCGGCCCACGCTTTCCTGACAACCGGCAGATACGGCTCGCGATCCAGCAAACCGTGGTTGATGCCCCATGCCAGGCCGTAACAGAAAAATCCAGTGCCACTGCTTTCCGGCACGGCCACGTCGTCAGGATCGGCCAAGTTCGGCCGCCAGAGCCCGTCAGCACCCTGGCGCTTGGCAATGGCGGCAGCCATCGTCTTCAGCAGTTCCACGTAACGCGGACGTTGCGGGTCGTGGTCGGGCAGGTATTCGAGGACGCGAACAATTCCGCCGAGTACCCAGCCATTGCCGCGCGACCAAAACACTTTCTTCCCGTTTTTGTTCGGCTGGCCGATGAATCGTTTGTCGCGGTAGAACAGCCCATCATCCTGATCGAACAATTCCGCCTGCACATCCCAGAAGAACGCGTGCATCGAGTCGAGATACTTCTTATCGCCGGTCGCCTTGGTCATCATCGCCAGCGCACTCGCGCCGTACAACGAATCGGCATACCGGCGGCCACCTTCCAGATACCAGACCTTGGCTCCGGCCGGCGAGTTGCTGGCGGCTGTACCGAGCCATTGGATCGCCGGTTCGATCATTGCTTGATCGCGCTTGATGAAATACAATTCGGCCCAGGTTTCGACACAGAACAGGCGGTTGGCTCCCGATTTCTCCGTGCCCACCTGCCACTGATGCTGCCGCCCCCATGCCATCGCCTGTTGGAGAAACCGTTCGTCACCGGTTGCCTTCTGTACCGCCATCACGCCGGTGTACCAAGTGCCGCGTTCCCAGTTGCGGTCACTGGCTTTCATTTTCGGATGGGCAACCTGCCAATCGTTGACCCGATGCAATAGCGCCATAATCTCCTCGGCTGCCAACGAAGCACCGCTCAACCAAACCGCCGCCAAAAATAAACTGATTTTCATAACGTCGTTGCTTTCACCGTATGATGTGCCTGCTTCCCTATTTGGCGGTCCCAGTGATTTCCGCGAGCAGCTTGAAGAAGCCCTGCTTCCGGGGTGAATGGATGGACCAATCCACAGGTACACTTTGATAGCCAACATGCATTGGATCATTTGGTTTGCGAAAATCGAAGTAACCCCAACCGGCATATTCACCGATGGCCGCCAGAAAGTTATTGGCCGATTGGTCGAAATCAAAATGGTCATCTTCGTTAAAGAGAATCGGCTTGCTCGTATAACCAGGCACTTGACGAGTGCGTTGAACCATCTCCGACAGCTTGGCGGGAACCTTGACGCCATTCCCGTGGATCAGGAGAAAGTCGGCCGCCCGCACCACGTTTTCTCCGGGAATGGTTCCGCCACCATACGAGGTGCTGACCAGCAGTCGCCGCCCGTCCCGGGAGGCTTCCTTGACTCGCTGAATCAACTCGTGAACCCGCGCCGGTTTAAGCACTTCGTGATAATAGCGGACGTTGCATTCATTGTTGATCTCGATCAATACATTGCGCCATCCGTTATCGAGGACCCAGCGAGTGGCATGGTCCACGGCGCGGATGACGGCGGCTTCATCCGTGATGCGTTCGTCCTGCCCAAAATAAAAATAACCGAGAATAACCACCATGCCGTGCCGGTCGGCGGAGTTGATGATACGGGAAAGGCGGGCCATGTACGCAGGCCGGAGAGAACCGTCAGGGGCGATGGCGGAGTTGTTCCACGGTTGCGCCTTGGAATAGCCCTCGGGTGAGCCGCCTTGCAAGTTGATCGTAAAAGCGAGCAGCCCGTGCGCGCGCCAAGTGGGCATCGCGGCAATGAATTCATCGGTGTTGCGCTCGGCGTCCCAGCGACCGGTATCGGGGTAGGCCCATTTTTTTACGGTATCGGGATTCAAATCATCAAAGATTCCCTGCACCATGCGGGCGTTCAACAACAGCCCTTCGATGCGTTTGCCTTGGTAGGTGCGGCCCGCGTAGGTGGGTTTGCCATTAATCAGGAACCGATCACCGTCAATGCTGACGGTGGTGAGGGGCGGCGCGGATTTACCTGCGGTCGCCAAGGAAGGATTTACCGCCTCCCCGGCTTTGACAGTCGTTGCCACCCCGAACAGGGCGGCGAACAAAAGAGCACTGGTGGTTTTCATAAATTGAGTGAATCGGGTGAAAGTCAATTACCGCACTTCGATCACTGAAGTGCCACTGACATTCTTATCAAGCAGCCACCAACCGTCAGATCGCTTCGCGTTGGCGGGCTGACCGCCGACGAATACCCCGGTTGAGTTCTCGGCGGCGGGAAGGTGGACTTGGGCACTCATCGTGGGTGGCAACGCGAGTGAGAGTTTGAAGGTGGTCCCGCTCTCCCACCGAACCGCCACCGGGCCGCGTGGGGTGGGGATTTTTCCTTCGGCGGATTTCAGCGTGCCGGGGTTCGGTCGAATCACGGCCCGGCTCCAACCTGGTTTGAGCGGCTTCACGCCAAGGACATAACGCGACAGCAGATTGGCGGGGGCGGCACCCCAGGCGTGATTCCAATCCTGGTTCGGCTTGTATTTCTGGTCCCAAGCCTCCCAAGAAATCGTGGTGCCGCTCTCCACCATGTGCTTCCAACTGCGGTCCGTGGGGGCGGTGATGAGTGCCAGGGCTTGGCTGGCGGCACCGTTCTCAAAGAGTCCTTCCAACAGGTATTGGGACGCATAAACCGAACAAGCCATCTGGCGCTTTCCAACCCACTCGACCAGTTTCGGGCGGTGCTCAGCGGGCACCAGGCCAAAGGCCAGCGGAAAGAGATTCGCGTGCTGGGAAGCGTGCTCCGTGCCTTCCCCATCGCGATAAAGGCCGCGCGTGGCATCGAAAAGTTTGGCCTGAAAAGCCGCGCGGGTGGTCCGTTCACGCTGGGCGTAATCGGCGGCATCCGCGTCTTGCTTGAGGACCGTTGCCAATTCAGCCATCAGCGCCAAGGCGCGGAGATGAAAAGCGTTCACCACCGTATTGACTGGTGTGAAGACAAAGCCATCCCGCTCGCCAACCGGCCAATCCACAATATCCCCTTTCTTGATATGCTCCGGCGTGCTAGTGAGGAGGCCGTCGGCCCGCGCGCGTTTGAGGAGAAGTTTGGCTTTCAGCGCTTCAAAACGCGGCGCCAGCCATGCGGTGTCGCCCGTCTGCATCCAATCCGCATGTGCCACAAAAATCATGTGGGGAGCCCATTCCGTCGGCCATGTGGGTTGTTTCATCAGCCAGTCATAGGTGTCACGGGCCATCTGGAAATCGGGATCGCAGGCATAATGACCAAGCTGGTTGAGATAGGCGTCCGCCTCGTACGGAATGCGCTCGCGGTCGCCATCCACATACACGCCGGCAAACGTGGTGGCCTTGATGGAGTACCGGCACAATTCCCAGATGCGGTTAAGCAACTCATCCGAAGAACGGAAGGCCGCGGCATTATCGTCCCAAGTGCTGGCAAAGGCGGCTTGCCGCCGTAAATGCTCCGGCCTCAGCTCGCCTGGCCAGCCCTCAATCTCCACCCAGCGGAACGGCAGCACCACACCCCATTCCGCTGGCGTCAGGACAGCAGCGGGTGGTTTGGTGTTGCGTGCGTCGGCGGGGGGGGCGGCAACGAGTGCCTTGGCCCCTTCGAGAGTAATAGGGGTATTTGCGTAGCGGACGGTACCAGGCGGTTTGCGATTGATCCGGCCATTGGCAAACGCCTCGCCGAAATGAATGGTGACATTGCCGCTGGCGCCTGCGGGCGGAGAAAGGCGCAAATTGCCGAAGGCAACGCGGCCAAAATCCACCAGGACCACGTTCGGCGCAACCCGGCTGATTTGGGCGGGCGCTTCCTGGACGAGATGTACCGGCGCAGTACGGGCTTTGAACGTAAAGCAAGGGAATAGCGCGAGCAAGGCGCTTAACAAAGACAATGGAACTCGGTTTTTCATATCGGTGATTCTGGAATCCGTTTGCAATGCAGGCAGGTAAAAACCCTCCGCTGGCGCTGTTCGCCCGGCATGGCTGGCATCTGGCGCTACAGGGTTCATCCTGTTGGCACAGTCCGCGCGCGATAGTTCCACACGCCTGCATGGTTGGTTACCCGGTGCATCGTTTTATGGTAGAGTATTTTTGCCGGTTAGGGCAACTCCTTTCCCCCTGATAATTACAAGTTTAGCCCGCCTTAACCCAGACGCCCCTTGAAAAAGTCAAAAAAACTGCTGGAATCCTCTGGCAGGACGGTTATAGTTGGTGCTTACTTTTTGAACATTAATTATGGAACCAAAAGCTGACATTGCTGTTATCGGGCTGGCCGTAATGGGTCAGAACCTGATTTTGAACATGAACGACCACGGCTTCACCGTCGTGGCCTACAACCGTACTACCTCGAAGGTGGATGATTTCCTGGCCAACGAGGCCAAGGGCACCAATATTCTGGGCGCGCATTCCGTCCCCGAGATGGTGGCGCTGCTCAAACGGCCCCGTCGCGTGATGCTGATGGTCAAGGCCGGCAAAGCGGTGGACGAGTTCATCGAACAAATCCTGCCGCACCTGGAAGCTGGCGACATCATCATTGACGGCGGCAACTCCCTCTTTGAAGACACCGCGCGCCGCACCCAGTACCTGGAAGGCAAGGGCCTGCTCTACATCGGCACCGGCGTTTCCGGTGGCGAAGAAGGCGCCCGCCGTGGTCCCTCCATCATGCCGGGCGGAAGCCCCGCCGCATGGCCCCACGTCAAAGACATCTTCCAAGCCATCTCGGCCAAAGTGGATGGTGGCGTCCCTTGCTGCGATTGGGTTGGCGAAAACGGCGCCGGGCATTATGTGAAAATGGTGCATAACGGCATTGAATACGGTGACATGCAGCTCATCTGCGAGGCGTACAACCTGATGAAGGTCGGCCTCGGTATGACCGCCGATGAAATGCACCAGGTCTTTACCGAATGGAATAAGGGGGAACTGGATTCGTATCTGGTCGAAATTACCCGCGACATTCTCGGAGTCAAGGATGCCGATGGCCAGCCGCTGGTGGACAAGATTCTCGACACCGCCGGCCAGAAAGGCACCGGCAAATGGACCGTGATGTCCTCCCAGGAGCTGGGCATTCCGGTGACGCTGATTGCCGAAGCCGTGTACGCCCGCTGCATCTCCGCGATTAAGGATCAACGCGTAATCGCCGCCAAGAAACTCAAGGGCCCCCGCCCGCTCATCAGCGCAGACGCCGCCAAAAAAGCCAAGTTCATCGAAGATATCCGCAAAGCGCTGTATGCCTCGAAGATTGTTTCTTACGCGCAGGGCTACATGCTCATGCGTGCCGCCGCCCAGCAGTACAAGTGGAACCTGAACTACGGCGGGATCGCCCTCATGTGGCGCGGCGGCTGCATCATTCGCAGCGTGTTTTTGGGCAAGATCAAGGAAGCGTTTGACAAGAACGCCAAGCTTTCAAACCTCATGCTCGATCCCTTCTTCAAGAAGGCCATCAAGGATAGCCAGCGCTCCTGGCGCAATGTCGTGGCCACCGCCGTCAAAAAAGGCATTCCGGTACCCGCGCTCAGCACGGCACTGGCCTTCTTCGATGGTTTCCGCAGCGAGACCCTGCCTGCCAATCTGCTCCAGGCGCAGCGTGATTACTTCGGCGCGCACACCTATGAGCGCGTGGACAAACCGCGTGGCGAGTTCTTCCATACCAACTGGACCGGACGCGGCGGCAACACCGCTTCCTCCACCTATACGGTATAAACCGGAAGACCTTTACCGTCATTTCTCAAGCCGCGCCGCAAGGCGCGGCTTTTTTACTTTTTGGGTGCAGCTTTGCGGCAGAGTGGCTCTCGATGCTGTCATCGCAGGGACTTTCAGTCCGCCAAATTTAAAGTTGGAGAGGCCACCTTGGCATGTCGTGAGCCGCTGCCTCCCCGACCTATAAATCATGTACCACAAGCTGTTTCTCTCCGATTACTTCGCGGGCCAATTCTTTAAGCCGGGTGTGATGGGTGAAAAACAGGACTTGGGTGGAATGACTGATGTCGCGCAACACTTCCAGCGTGGCCTTCGCGCGGTCATCGTCAAAATTGATCAGGATATCGTCCACCATCAAGGGCACGGGTTCCGCCGATTGCAATTGCCGCTCCAAGCTGGCCAATCGCAATGCCAGGAAAAGTTGATCCCGCGTGCCATCACTCATGCTGGTGACCCGAACCTCTTCACCCGCAGGGCGCACCCCCAACAAAATGGGCTGATCATGGTCATCGAAGCCAACTTTGAGCCGGGCAAATGAACCGCGCGTGAGGCGCGGAAACAGTTCACTGGCGCGGCAGATGACGGGGTCCTGGTTTTTCTCGCGGTGTTGTTCCATTTGCCGTCGCAGCATTTCTGCCGCGAGCCGCAGACGGGCGTACTGAAGGCTTAGTTCGCGGACTTGCGCCAACGCCTCCTGGGCTTCCTGCGCGGCTTGCGCGGCCTGGATTGAACCGTCGCTTTCTTTCAATTTTTGCGCCCCAAGGGCGGTTTCCTTCAGGAGTTCCGCCTGCCGCTGCTCATCCGTCAAAATCTGTTGCTCCAGCTCCCGCTTCTGGCCAGGTAATTCATCCGGCATGAGCGCGGACAGTTCTTCCAGAAATTTTTCGAGGGGAGCGCCGCCGGACTGGTTTTCCAGCGCTTCACGATGCGCGGTCAGGTTCTGTTGCGTTTCCCGTTTTTTTTGCGACTGTTGTTCAACGATCTCCAGTTCAGCGGAAGTGTTGCAACCGGCGCGTTCCAGGAGGGTTTTCCGTTGGGCCTCGGCTTGTGACTGCGCGCTTTCCAACACCGCCAGCGAGGCTGTTTCCTGAGTAAGTTGCCGTTGCAACCCCTGGCGTTTAACTTCATCGCTTTTGGCGCGGGCAAGGCGGGCGTGGAGCTGCTCAGCGGCGGCATCCGGAGGCAAAGACACCAAATCGGTGGCGAGCGCGCCAACGAGTGCGCGCACATCATGTTCAAATGCTTCCTGATATTCCCGCATTTTATCAATGCGGGATTTCTGGCCGGCCTGTTCCCGCAAGCAATCAAATAGCCGGTCCAACTTGGTCAGCAAAGCCAGCGCATCCTCGGGCAGAGTATCGGAGGGAAGTTGGGCGCGGCCGAGTGCTTCAACCCAACTGCTTCGCCACGCATCCAATGCTTGCTGCGCCTGTTGCAACTCCTCTTCTCCGCGAGTAAATTCCTGCTGATGGCGTTTGACGCTTTTCGCCAAATCCTTCCGGGTTTCCATGGCTTCGGTGATCTGTCGGGAGAACTTTTGCGCGAATTTCATCAGGGCGCTCGGCGAGTCGGCATTGGCGGGTGCAGTTTGGCCCAGTTTTTCCAACTCGATCCGTAAAGCGGTTTGGTGGGTTTTGAGATTTTCTTTTAACCGTTCCACCCGGTCTTGTATGCGGCGCGGTTCCTCTGCCTTTTGCAGCAACACGGCGTAACGTCCCAACCAGCCGCGCATCTCCACTGGCGTCAAGGGCGTAAAACCGGTACCCCGCCATTCAGCCCGCCAGCCAGCTTGCCAATCAGCCATTTTACAACCCAACTCTGCTTCTTGTTTCAAAACTTCTTGCAGCGCTTTTTCATCCTCAAATTTACCCGCCTGCAGCTTGGCCAGGTGTGCGCACCGGTCTGCTTCACGGCGTAATCGGTCAGCCAGGTCGTCTGCGGTTTTAACGCTTTGCTCGAAGGCTTCCGGTAATTTGTGCTGATTGTCGAACGCCAGTTCCGCCGCTGCGTCAGCCTGTTTTTCGAGCCAAGCGCGACGCACCAATTGCCATCCTTGTTCCCGCCGCGTACGCGCTGAATCCAAGTCTGTTTCGGTAGGCACCGCACCGGCCAATTGCAGCGACTGGGTTTCACGCTCCACGTTAGCCAGACTTTCGCGCAGACGCTTTGCCTGTTCGGCCAAATTGTCCTGCGTCTTCGTTAGCGCTTGAAGTTCCCGATCAAACCTTTCCACGGATTCCGGCAACGGCACGCGCAACCGGGTCAGGTCAGACAGAGTTCCGGACCACAAGCCCAAACGGTTCAGCAGCAGGTTGACCTCGCGGTCCAAGGTTTTTAACGCCTGTTCCTCCTCTCGCAACTGACTTTCGAGGTCACCTTGGGCGCGACAATTTTCTAACGCGTGTTCCAAGTCATCCAAAACGGGAGTGGCCGGGCACTGCGCCAGTTCGGCTTGGGCTGATTCCGCATTTTTCCAGGCTTTGTTCCGCACGTTCTTTTTTTGATCGAGCCGTTCCATTAATGTCGGATATTCCCGGGCCAACTTGTTGACCCGCTCGCGCAGAGCGGTTGTGATACGCAAGGTATCAGCTTGTTCCAGTGCGAGGCCAGGCTTGAGTTCGGCAAGCAAGTCACGGGCTTCGGTGATAAGCTGTTCCTGTTCAGCCCGAACGGTGGGCAGATCGCGCAGGGCATTGCGATAACCATCCATTCGCTGAACGAGATTGCTGATCGTCGTAGCGTGGGCCAATAAATCTTCGCGAACAGTTAATTGGGTCAGTTGGTCCTGCAGCTCGCCAACTCGTTTTTTGGTCAGTTCGATTTGCGCCAGGGTCTGATTTATGGTGCCCCGGACTTCGGCATGTTCCTGCGGCGCGTTGGGCGGTAGCAACCCCACCTGGTTGAGTTGCTCCAGTTCCGCAAGGTGGAGTTTATATTGGTTAAAATGTTTTAGGGCCACCTGATATCGGCCCAGGCGGCTGAGTTGCGCGCGTTGATCGTTCAGACTTTTTCTGAGTGTTTCCAAGTCGGTCTGCATGTGCGCCAGGTGCTCGGAGCGTTCGGTCCAATCCTTGGGAGACAAAGCAAGATCCCGGCTGCGGCGGCGCGCTTCTTCATAAGTACCCAGCCATTGATTCAAGCTGCCGGTGCTGCCGCGCGGTTTAAAAATTCTTTCCGCGTCCCCTTCCAACTGCACCAGGATATTGCGCAAACCGGTGAGTCCGGTCCCTGCTTGGAACAAACTTTCGGCCAGCTCGCCCTTGCCAGCCAATAAGTCTTCGCCTCCTTGACGCAAGACGTGATGATCCAGGCAGAACACGGACTCGAAGGTTGCGCGGCCCAGATTGCCCAAGTAACCGTTTAATTCGGTCGCGGGCAACGGCTGCTCTTGTTCGTCCAAAAGGGTATCCTTGTTGCCTTTGCGACGGACAAACGTCCGGCGTTGACCATCCTGGCGAAGCAGCTCGGCGGCAACCCGGAGATTAGCAGCTTTGTGGAGGAAATCATCCGCAGTGCGGCTGGGGATTTCAAACAGCAAACCCTTGACGGCGCGAAGGGAGGTGCTTTTGCCCGCTTCATTCGCGCCATAGATGACATGAAAGTTCCGGTCGGCCGCCGAGAAATCGAGCGTGCGGTTCGTGAAACAGCCAAAAGCGAGCAATCGCAGATTTAAGAATTTCATTGGCCGACCTCCGGGTTTTGGATTTTGGCGAGCAACAAACTTTCTGCCTCCGGAACGAGGGCGGCAAGGGTTTTCGGATTTTGCAGGTCCAGACTATCCAAGCCCTGGCGCAGTTCCAGTGGCAGTCTTCTGCTTAAGGCATCCAGGCAGAGGGCCAGTGATTGCAGTTCCGCCGGATTTTCCGGCAACGCGCGGGTATAGCGCAATAGGTCATCCAGGGGCGTGGTGCCTTGGCCAGGTTCAACCGCGCCGGCCAGCGGACGCGTTTCGATTTTTATTTTTTCCATCCAGATGCGGCCCTTCCCCACGTCGTTGGCAAGCTGACGACATTCGGCCATCAACTGTTCGGATTGCGCGATCAGACGGCCATGCGCCGGACAGGCACCAGTCACCAGGAGGCGCACGGCTAGCACGCGGTCCTCGGCGTTGCTGACCTCCTTATCCAACAACCGGCGCACGCTTTCCAACAGGTCTTCCGGACGGTTGATGCCGGCGGCGGTCACCTCGCACTGGAGCCAGCGGGCCACATCCACTTCCCGGGTTTGCACCTGAGCAATGCGTCCGTTATCGGCGGTGACCAAGGTGCAGCTTTTAGGGCCGGTTTCGCGCGCATGGCGACCTTGCGGATTCCCCGGAAAAATGATCCAGGGTTCCTGGGAGAGGACTTCACGTTGATGCACGTGACCGAGCGCCCAATAATCGTAGCCCTTGGCGCGCAACCCATCAAGCGTGCAGGGCGCATACGCGGCGTGCCCTTCCCGACCATCCGCGCTGGTGTGCAATAAACCAATATTGAAAAGCCCCGCGCGAGCCTCCGGGTAGCTCCGACTGAGGTCTTCTGGCACCTCGCGATTGGGAAAGCTTTGTCCATGCACAGCGACGCCCAGCGATTCCAAAACGTTCGTTCCCGCAGTCCGGCTGGAGAATACATGAACATTGTCCGGCAGACTGAGTTCGCGGGTAATCTGGCTGGCGGCGTCATGATTGCCGCGAATCAGGAAAACCGGGATGCGGGCCTCACGCAACCGGGCCATTTGGCGCGCAAAAAACAATCCGGTGTTAAAATCACGCCAATCCCCATCATAGATATCGCCGGCGATGAGGACAAAATCCACCCCTTCCCGCACCGCCAGCACGACGATATTCTCCAATGCCCGGCGGGTGGACTGGCGCATGACATCCACCGGTGCGCCTTCATAGCGTTCCAGCCCCCGAAGCGGGCTGTCGAGATGCAAATCCGCAGTGTGGATGAATTTCATAACGGAGATTGTGTGTTGGGCAAGGCCGGGAATCAATAGGAAATTACTTGGGGGGCACGCTTCATGCGTTCACTTGTCGTCAGGCGGCAAATGCCTGCTTGCCTGAATTGACGCTGTTACGCGATATTTCTAATGATTTTTCTCGCAAATCTGCTAGAAATAATGAATTTTGTTAATTGGTAACGGTTTTTAAATTTGACAATGTCGCCCATGACGATTGCAACCTACGTCCGTCGCATAGTATCAGCGGAAGAACGTTTCGCACCGTTCGAGCCACGCTTTAAATCGGGGACAATGCACCTTGATTTCGGGCAAACCGATGTCCTGAAGGTGGCGAAAGCCGTCAATCTTCTGATAGGTTGGGACGTGAGCAAGGATGCGGTGCGAGGGCGAAGTTGCCTTGGTTTCATTGATCTCTTCGGGCGTGGAAAACGGCGCGCATTCCGCGCGGAGTTTTTCGATGCCGGCGGCGCGTTCAGGATAGAACTCCGCGAGCACTGAAGGGCGGGTGAGGACCAGCGCCTCGAATTCATGCGCCTGAATGTAGGGGAAGAAGTTCGCTTGCCCGATTGCCGCCTTCCACGCCTGCTCGATGTGCGCCGCCTTCTTGCCGCCGGTGAGACCCTGTGCAAGTGCTTCCTTATGACCGGGAAAACTTGCCGGAAGCGCGTAGAGGTCGATGAGAGTGGTCAGCACGTCCGCAGCCTGAATCTCGCTGGTGGCAAATTGGTAAACAATGTCTTCGCGGATCGCGTCGTAGTTTGTGACGCCGCCAACAGTCACATCCGATTCCGCGTCGTCACCGATCCGGAAGCTGGTCGCGGCCAGGATTGGCTTCTGAACGATGACACCGAAAGAATGCAAATGACCGCGCAACACACGGTTCACGAACAGCTCTTCCTCCTGCCCCTCGACGTAGATGAACAGGTTCATTCTGGGCGGCCTCCGAATACGTTCTTCCGCCAGGCCTCACCGAGTGTGTAGCGCTTCAACCAGTGGCCGAGCTTTTCCTCGTCGAGTCGCTTGAAGGTCGAAGCGCCTTCATGCATCTCGGCGACAACGACTTCAGCAGGCTTGAAGTGATCAACTAGCGTCGCCGACTGTGTGCTGAGGAGCACCTGCGTTTGCGTTGAGGCACTGCGGATGAGTGAGGCGAGATACGCCTCCGCGGCTGGATGCAGGCCGAGTTCCGGCTCATCGAGAATGATCATCCATGTCGCCATTTCCTCCGGCAGATTGAAGAGTGTCACGAGCGCGATTATCCGCAGCGTGCCGTCCGAGAGGTGCGCGGGACCGAAAATTTCCGTTGGATTACTGGTCGGTTGCCAGCGCAACAACAGCCCCTTGCCGTTGCCGGCCGTAGGCTCGAGATGAAAGTCCTTCAGCTCTGGAAAGATCGTGTTCACTCCGGCGACGACGCGCCGATAATTGGCGGAGAATTCCGTTCGCAGCCGCAGCAGCACAGCCGCTAGATTGCCGCCTTCGGCGCGCAAATATGACGCATCGTCCTCGTCGCAGTAATTCCGCATCCGCGACGTCATGCTGGTGTCGTGAAAATGGAAAACCCGTGTCTTATCAAGGAACCACTTGATGAAACGATGCGTCTTGAGATCCGGTGCCAGATACCGGCTTAGTGTGCTTTCCACAGGCTCGTTGTTCTCAAGCGGGATTGTTATCGGCGGAGTTGTGCCGCCCCGCTGAAACTGCAACTCCTCCAGAACGAACATGAGGCGATCGACCGCTGCGAAGGTTAATTCGCAACGGTACGTGTTTAGCCCTGAATCACTGCGGAAAGCCAGCTTCGCATCGAGGAAGCGCGTTCGCGCCGGACCGAAATGGAGGAAGTTCGAGCCACCGCCACCATTTTGCAGGAACCCCTGGAGTCCGCCCTGCATCATATGGTTCATCATGCGGAAGAACCCGATGAGGTTCGACTTACCGGATCCATTCGCTCCAACGAGTACAGTGATAGGGCCAAATGTGAAATTGTCGAATTCCTTGATGGAACGGAAACCTTTGAGGCTCAGTGTTTCAAGTAAGTGCATGTTCGTCATTCTCCAACTAAAAAGGATTGCTTAGGGCGTTTTCTCATGTTCGACGGTGACAGATTAACTTTGCCCACGCGCCTCGCCAACCGTCGCACTCGCGGCTTACCCGCTTTGCTCTGGGTCAGGAAGACGTCGTACTGAAAATCCTGGTTCGCCGTCATCGTCGTGTTTTTCACGTTTATTCACTAACTTTCCATCGAGCTAGAGACTGCCAGAGCTAGGCGGCGGTTGGCAATACTGAACTGTTCCCCTCGATATCGGCACCGCCGTCCCACCCCACACAGAGGCAACGGTAGCCTCATCGTCCAGCAAACCGGAGGCTCTGATTGAAACTCACCGGTTCACTTCGACGGGAAAGCTGGTATCGCTGGTCAGATCATCCAGCCGGGTGCCGTCGGGCTTGACCAGGCGGGCGCAGAATTCCCAGCCCAGGTTATTCTGCGTGATTTTCAGCAACAGCGTATTCCATCCCTGCTTCAGGTCCACCCGCACCTTGTCCGCGCCCATCACCAGGGCGCGGGCGGTGTTATTGGCATGCACGACGTTGTCGTTCAGCCAGACTTTGATGCCGTCATCGCTGCCCAGTTCGAGCCGGGCAGGTTGTTCTTTGCCGGAGTAAACGCGGGTGCGGGCATACGCGACGCGCTGCTCGCCGCCGAGGAATTTGAGGAGGTCCAGCGCGCCAGGCCGTTTGGCATCGGTACCGGCGGGCAGGATTCGCCAGTTCACATCGCGCGCGCCGGGATTCTCCGGGGGAAAAACGAGATCGAACAAATCCTTGTACGTTTTTCCCGCTTGCTGGTACGGGCCGGCCACCTGCCACGCCTTAAGGTAGTCGCCCGCCGCCTCCATCTGTTTCAAAAGCAGTTCCACCGCCTGACGACGTTCGGCGTCGGGATTGGCCGCCAAAACTTTCTGCAACGCGGCACGTGCCAGCGTGGCGTGCGCATCGCGAATCGCCCCGGCGATTTGCATGACCGCTTGCGCGGCTTCGGCTTGCAGGCTGGCATCTTCCAAGAGCGGCAGAACCAGATTCAAGGTTTCCGGTGCCGGCAGATTCGCCGCGCCCGCCAGGATCAGCCGTTTCTCTTCCACGCGACTTGCCAGCGACAATAATTGCTTCAGGACTTCAATGCGTTGCGCTAATGGCAGCGCCGCGCCCTCTTCCTGGCTCACCAGCCGAATCGCACCGCGAATGGCCAGGGTACTCGCGGAATTTTCTTTGGCGCTGGCGGCCAGCGTCAGGATTTCCGGGAGCAACCCGGTGTCACGCGTGGCGCACAACGCTCGCTGCGCGGCAGTCTTCACGCGGGCATCCGAATCCTCACATGCCGCGCGCAGAGCAGTTTGGATGCGTGGGTCTTTGATCGAACTGCAAACCGGCAGCAGGGCGATGCGAGTTTCAGCATCGCCACTGGCAACGCCTTGCACTATAGGCGTCACGTCGAAGCCCGCCTGCGATTGCGAACGTTCGCAGACACCGGCGAGGATCGCCTGAAGGTCCGCCTGCATCGCCGGATTTTTTGTCTCCACCAGTAACTGGGTCAGCGCCGCCAAATGGCGTGCATCCGCCAATCCGATCAACGCGCGCAACGCGGCCTTGCGTGGCACGTCCGGGCCGTGGCGCGCGAGGTCCAGCAGTTTCGGCACGCATGATTTTTCCGCACGTCCGGCCAGCGTCCGGATTACTTCTGATTGGATTTCCCAATCGGCAGACGCCAATTGCCCAATCAGCGCCGCCGCCACCGGGCCGCGACGCAATTCGAGCAACGCTTCACGCGCGCCCGCTTGCTCAGGCTCCCCGGCGGCACGGCATTTCGCGAGCAGCAGGGGCACGTGCGAAGCGTCACCCAGCAACCCCAGCGCGGCCATCGCCGCAAGGCGCACCTCCAATTCGGGACGGTTCAGCAACGCGGCGACCGCCGGAGCGGCGGCGGAATCACCGCGCTGGACGAGCACGCCCGCCAGCGCGACCTGCACATGGGCGGCGACCTTCGACAACAATTCCGCCAGTGCTTCGGTGGTGCCGGGCGCAGACAGGATCCGCACCGCTTGTAATGCCGCCATTTGTTGCGGGCGATCCTGACTGGCAATGGCGTTCAGGACCAGGACGTTCAGCGTGTCCTCATGGACGGAGCGGATGACGCCTGCAAACGCGGCGAGGCGCACAGGCTCCTTGGTTTCCGTCAAGCCCAGTTGCGTAAAGATCGCCGCTGCCCGATTGCGATCGCCGCCCGTCACCAGTTGATTCCCGGCAGTCAACAATGCATCCACCAACGCAGCATGCAACGGTTCATGCGCGCCGGGTAGCGCAGACTGCAAGGCACGGACCGCCGCTGGCGTGGCCAGTTTGCCCAACGCGTTTGCGGCGGCTACCGCAGTACCGGATTCCGTTTCCGCCAGCCCCTTGATTAACATGACCGTCGCATTGGTTTCGCGCCGGTTGCCCAGCGAGTAAATAATGCCTTCGCGCGTCAGGCCCGTCGTGCGTCCAAGTGCGTCCACCAACGCTTTCCCGGCTTCGGGAAACGGCATGGACTCCAGCGCGAAACGGGCGGAGTGGGAGAGTGCCTCATCGCCCAGCAACGTCGCCAGAGCCGACACCGAGTGCGCGGTGCCAATGCGCTTCAACCGCGCGCACGCGGCGTCCTTTTGCTGAAGCGTGCCCTCGCCGCGAAGGAGATTCAAGCAGGACGCTTCATCCAAATCAGCGCTGTGAAGGGGCGCACTGAGGAAGCACAACAGTAACGTCAGTAACGCGGCATCAAATCCGAAGACCGAACCCAAAAGGCGACGGTGACTGTTTGAAGAGGAAACTCCCGCATCCCAACCTTCTGGTATGAGTTGTCGTTTTCGGCTTTCGGGCTTCGGGTTTCTTTCGGATTTCGGATTTCGGATTTCGGTTTTCACTCGTGTCTCCACTGGCACCGGCGCGGAACCTTGGCTGCTCATAAAAATACGCATGAGTTTCAGTTGTTAAACGTGCCACGGGGGCCGTTGCGCAATGGACAGCAGCCGGTTGGCCTCATCGTCGCCGGGAAATTCTTCCTTGTGCGGATCCCATTTCAACGGGCGTTGCAACTGCTTCACAATGCCGCCCAGAAGCAGCGCGCTGGCCGCGCGCGACGCCACCTGCTCATTGCAGATCGTCTGCTTGCGCGTGCGCACGCAGTCCAGGAAATTTCCCGAATGACTGTCGCTATGATACAGGCGCGGCTCATCCGCGCGCAACGCCTCGCGCCCCAACTCCGCCGGCTCCGCCACCAGGTTCCCGCGATCCACCGCCAGCCGCCCATGGCTCCCCACGAAACACGCGCCACCGTCGCCGCCCACCTTTTCGCCGGGGTAAGGCCGCCCATAAACCGTCACGCCGGTCGCATACCGGTAACACGAACAGCCCTCCTCCATAAACAGCTCCACCGGCCCCGTCTCATCCGCGCCGGCACCCCATTGCACGATATCGTAGTGGTGCTGTCCCCAATTAAGCTGGCCGATGTCGAACCGGTGCGCGCTCGTGATCCCGTCGTACGGCAGCCACGGCGCGGGCCCCAGATACAGATCCCAATCCAGACTTGCGGGCAGTGGTTTGGCGGGGCCGAAGCGCGTGGGCCAGGCAATCGCGCCCCCGTCGCGGTATGCATAAATCTCCTTCAACGTTCCCAGGCGGCCTGCGCGCACAAATTCGCAGGCGTGCCGAAAGCGCCGGTTATATTCGCTGCGCTGCTGCGTGCCTGCCTGGTACACCCCCCCGTACCGCCCCACTGCGGCGCGCACCGCCTGCGCCTCGCGGATGGTCACTGCGGTGGGCTTCTCGCAATACACATCCTTGCCGGCCTGCACGGACAGAATCGCCATGATCGCATGCCAATGCGCCGGCGAGGCGATCAACACCGCGTCAATATCCGTGCGCTCCAACACCTGCCGGAAATCCGTGTACGCCTGGCACGGCGCGAACTGCCCGGCCCCGTACATCTGCGTATAATTCTCATTCACCCGTTGCGCGGCCCGCTCCCGCCGCTCCCGCCAGACATCGCATACCGCCAGCACCTGCACATCCTTGCGCGCGCTGTACCCGCCGGGGATGTACGTCCACGCACCGCCCAACAAGTGCCCGCCGCCTTGCCCGCCCACGCCGATGAACCCCATCGCCACCCGGTTGCTCGGCGCCACCTGGCCCTCGCGTCCCAAGACCCGGGACGGAACCACCAGCGCCGTGGCCCAAGCCGCGACGGCCACCGACGCTTGTTTCAGGAAGTCACGCCGGGTCGGCGACCTTCCGCCAGTAAAGCGTCTGCCAGTAGTGAACGTTGTGGTCGTGATTTTCATGCGGGAGAGTGTGTACCCGAATCTCTCCCGTTGCCATTAAAAAGCAGCGTTATGGGTGCCGCCATCATCACGAACTCGTTGCGCCGTCGCGTGAGTTCGGCGTCGCCCATGGAGAGGGCTTGGTGCCCCCGTTCGGGAAATATCAGTCAGTGTACCTTGCCCACCACCAACACGTGCCCGATATAAAAGGATAATCCCTGGGGCAAGGTTTTGATGCGCAGTACCGCCGTGTGCTCGCCTGGAGCCTGTTCGGGCAGGTAGAAGAAACGCGCGTACCGGTGGATTTTTTCGGTCTGCGTCCGCTTGATGACCACGGGGGCGGCATTATCAATGACCACCTCCACGTCCATCTCGTTCCCTTGGGGAATATCGCTGAAGCCGATCGTCGTACCGTTCCATTTCACAGTGATGGTTTCACCGGCGCGTTCGCACTTCACCCCGCCGCGCAACATCGCGTGCGTGCGGCCAAAGTCATCACGATACACCGCGTCCTTGCCGATGTCGATGGGCGTCCAGCCCGTGCTCAGAGTGGCCTTGGCAACGGGCAGCAAAGCGGCCGTCTCCCAGCAGCGCGCTTCCAACGGCGCGGGCAGGTTGTGCGCCTGGGCCTTGTCCACCGCCTTCATGCTGAGCATGGAGCGCGCGATCACGTCGCGATAGACGTCGTGGCCGGCATCGCCGGGGTGAACGCCGTCGCTGGAGAAGACCAGCTTGCCTTCCACCGGCGCGTTCGTCTTGAAAATGAGTGTGCCCGCCTTTTCCCGCTTGGCGATCTCCACGCCCAAATCAATCGAGGGGATGCCGTAGGTATTGGCCACGGTTTCCATGATCGGGCCAAACCAAGGCGTTTTGCCCGCCTGCAGGGATTTGAGCATCCCTTGGGAAATGGTATAGACGAGGCAAATATCCGTGCGCGGATCGTGTTTCCAGATTTGCCGGACGATACCTTCCACGGATTTGGCCTCATAGCCGCCACCGCCATTCACCCGGTGCTCCATGAACACCAGGTCGGGATTTTTCACGAGCACATCGCCGGCGATCCGGCAGGCGCCGTAATCCGAACCGGTGCCCGAGATGGCGGCGTTGATCTCGATGATTTCCGCCTTGGGGAATTGGGCCTTGAACCACGCCACGGTCTTGGGTCGCCAGCCGTTGGCGGCGGTGATGCTGCCGCCCAGGTAGGCAATGCGCACCGGGCCACCCGCCTCCAGCTTGGCAAAGAAATTGGGCAACCCTTCCCGCACACGAAACTCCTCAGCCACGTTTGGATCATACGTCTTCTGGCCGTGGCAGGTCACAGCAGCGAGACCGATTGCCGCCAGCGCCCAAAAGAATCGAAGTGTTGTGTGTGTTTTCATAGTTATAAATGTAAAACCTGACGCACCAGCGTTTCATCCAAAACAATGCTCGTCCGTTTCATTGAATACACATTGATACTATGTTTTAGGTGTATGCGAGAAAAATTTCTTCATAAAAAGCGAAAGCCGGGGCAGACCCGCTGACTGATAACTGATAACTTACCACATGCCCCACTCGAAATTCCCTCCCGGCGGCAACCGCCTCTTCAAATTCCCTGCTACGCTCGCCCTCATGAACGACATGAATATTGTCCTTGTCCGCCCGCCAATGACGCGAAGCCTCGCGAATCATCTTCGATTAGATTCGCGTGCGGCAACGTCTGACATGCTGGCTTCTAACTCCAAGCTCCTATCTTCTTGGATCAATTTTTTTGCGAGCCAATCGTTTTGCCATGTTCTGGTTCCGGATGTTTCTGCCCCGAAATTTTTCTGCAAAAGTTGGCTTCGGCCTTCGGATTTATACGTTTGTGTGATAAAATCGTTTTTGACACAAAAACATCCCAATTTCCAAAACTGCACCACCCTCCTCGGCGTAGCCGCCGACGTGAGTCGGCGCAAAATAAACAACCTGCTATCTTGCAATTACTTATGCGCCAAGTCTCCCATAAAACTGCACCGCAAAAATTCAAAAATCGGTACAGAAACGGTCCAGTTTTGGTCCAGTTTCCCTGCTTCGCAACACCTCGATAAGGTGCTGCCAACCTCGCTGCCTAAACTCTCCCATCAGCGGCCTCAAATGAACACAAAACTACAGTCGAGTTTTGACACGATAACATTCCTATTAACCTGGCATGTCCGGCCTCATATCCATCCAGTGGTATATTCATAAGTAATTTATTAGTATATATTTATACAACTACGACAGATTGTATTCAAACAGGCGTTCATCTCATCAAACACACAAAAACAAAGTTGGTATTGACATAATAACATAGCTGCCATACACTCAAAAACATAGTCAATGAATGATTCGTTACCAACCAGATTGGCAGATGCCTTGGAGCGCGCCCGAACGCTCGCTCGCAAGCAAGTGCTGAAGTCTGCCCAGATCAGGCGTGCTGACCGAGAACTCCTGACGCAACGCGGCTATCTCCGGGAAATCGTCAAGGGGTGGTATCTGCTGAGCCGTCCGATGGACAAAGACGGAGAAAGCACGGCTTGGTATGGTGCGTTTTGGGACTTCCTTTCCGTGTATCTCGAAGACCGTTTCGGCGCCGATTACTGTCTCTCGGCAACCTCCTCAATCGCCGTTCATACTGGGGCCAACATCATTCCACGCCAGGTGATCGCCCTCACTGCCCGCGGTGGCACAATGCAACTCTCCTTGCCCCATAACACCTCCGTGCTCGTCTATCAGGATTCCAAAAATCTTCCCCGCACCACGGAGGTCGTTCAGGGAGTTCGGACGATGCCGCTCGCCGCCGCGCTGTGCCGCATGCCCCCCGTGTTTTTCCAAAGCCAGCCGCTGGATGCTGAAATCGCCCTGCGCGGGGTCAAATCAACGGACGGTCTTATCAGGGCAATTCTCGAAACCGAATCCCCCGCAGTGGCGGCAAGATTTATCGGGGCATACCAGTTCCTGGGTGACCTTGAACGCGCCAGCGAAATCACCAGCGTGCTCCAGGCTGCCGGGATGGTGGTCCAACCCGAAAACCTTTTTGCCAACCCCGCTCCCATCATCACCAGCCCCAAGCGCTTGCCGTCCCCTTATGCCGCCCGGATCGAGGCCTTGTTCTCCACCCTCCGGCAGCCTGTCCTCGAGGTCTTCAAAGACCTGCCCCCCCGTCCGGTGGCGCAACCGGAGTCTTATCTCGAACAGCTCGAGACGGTTTACGAACACGATGCGTACAACTCCCTTTCCATCGAGGGCTACCGCGTCACCCCAGAGTTGATTGAAACAATTCGCGCTGGCGTATGGAACCCCGAAGGCAATCCCCAAGACCGCCAGCAGGTTGAGGCCATGGCGGCCAAGGGTTATCAGGAGGCATTCCGCCGGGTAAAACTGGGTGTGACCAGCGTCCTGCAAGGACGGCCGGCTGGCTCGATATTTCGGCAGGATTATCAGGATTGGTATCGCGGTCTCTTTAGCGCATCCGTGCAAGCCGGACTGCTGGAATCCCATCACCTCGCTGGTCACCGCAACGCCCCGGTGTATATTCGCTCATCGCGCCATGTGCCGCCGCCCGCCGAAGCGGTTAACGATGCGATGACCACCCTCCTCGACCTGCTGGCGAAAGAAGAGTCCCCCATCATTCGCGCCGTGCTCGGTCACTGGCTCTTTGGCTTCATCCACCCTTTCATGGACGGCAACGGCCGGATGGCGCGCTTCCTCATGAACCTCATGATGGCTTCCGGCGGATATCCATGGACCATCGTGCGCACCGCCCGCAGGAAAGAATATCTCGATGCGCTTGAAGCGGCCTCCGCAGAGCAGAACATTCTGCCCTTCGCCCAATTTATCCGCCAGGAAATGAGCGTGGACTGGAGCAAAGTGCCCACTTTTACCGCAGCGCGACCAGTGAAAACATGAACGTCCAAGCTCACCGACCACCGTCATTCCGAGCCTTTTGTAATACCTGATGACTCGCTGGGCGGCGGTTCAGTGGAGCGGACGGTTGAGTAGTCGGGAACACATGGAAGCAAACATTCGATGCCTGAATCTCCTCCAGTCGAGTTTTCAAAGTATCTGTAATGAGCACGGTGCCTTTATCCGCGAGCCGAAAAATTGGGGCACCATCCCAAATAGATTCAAGGATACTGGCAGTCAGGTTTGTCCATGCCTCCTGCTGTTTACGATAGTGCTCGCGGCTCGGCGAATGCTCTGACTTCCAATCGGGCGGCAGTTCAGTGCCGCAGGTAGAGCACAGAAAGGTCGGCGCTGCTCCCGGCGGATAACCAGATTGGGCATTGATGATCATGTGGTAGTAGGGGCCAACCCCAGACGCCTTGCCCGCTGGATAATGTTGCATCATGTCTTCGGGTTCCCCACTCTTCGGCAAACGCGGCGCAGTTTTTGCGGCTCGCTTGCCAACCTTGCGCAGGTTGACCGGACAAAAGACAACGCTATCTTTGCACAGAGTACCTACCAGATCCACCACCCGTTCGTTGACTAGGATGGCGCTTAACCCACTCCACAAGTCGCTCCACAGGAAATCCATTACGGGTACGGCAGGGACATCCAGAAAACCGGGTTGTAAACAGGCGCCGGGGCGCAGTTTTAGTTTGGAAAATTCGGCGTGGTGCATTTCAGCAGAAATGGTTTTCTCTAACTTTCGGAACTCCTTCAGCGGAACTTCGGCCTCTGAATCAGTGAGTAACGGGTGCTCGCGCATGGAAGCAGGGCATTCAAAAGGAAGCACAGTGTTCCACTCAGAGAGCTTTTCCTCACATGCTTCACAGATGGCGGTTGGCAATCGGTAAGGATGATGCAACTTGCCGCTGACCTTGACATGCTCGTAGTCGCTGCCCCACGGCTCTTTAAGTTCCCAGAATTTCATAAGCGCGGTTTTATCTAATGTTCGTGCTGAGGCGCGGCGGGCCATGGGGGGTCCAGCATGGGACCGAGACGGCATCCCGCCGTCGACCCTGGCACGTTGGTTAGGCGTTCTTGAGGCTCTCAATTTCATGTCGTGTCTGTGAGTCCAACTCGTGAGCCAACACCGCATCAGCACACTGGACAATCTTCTTCCGAAACTCTTGATCTTCGCGGAACTGGCGCGAACGCAACGCGGCCAGAACTAAATCACCGTCGAAAAGATCGCTAGACGTCGGCTCCGCTTCCAGCAATTCTAACACGCGCTGCTTCAGGAAATCGGCTCCGATATCTTCATTGAAGGCCACGCGAAGGTCATTCGGCGTGAGTTCATCCAGAGGCTTTTTTCGTAGAGCGTGTGCGGTGAGCACGAGTCCGGACTGCCACTCCGGCTCAGGCCAGACTTTACCTTCGAGGCTTTCGATGGTCGGCTTCAAGTGATTTTCGCTTAACAGTATTATTGAACGAACTTTTCGTTCGTTGTTTTCGGTGGCCAGTATTTCATCATGATGCTGACAATCACCAGAAAGGTGCCTCCGGTCAATCGCAAAAAGCCATTGCCGGCGAAGTTGCCGTGATTTTATTGTTAGGCGGCGCGGTCATGGGGAGGCGGGGGGGAAGGTTACAGCCGGTTTCGTTTCCAGATCCAGCACCTTCGTTGGATCACCTGGAAATGGCCCGAAGAACGTCATCGTGCTTGAGCCCAACGGATCGGATTGGATGTAGAAGCATTTTTTCTTTGAGGCATGGTAAACGACTCCGTCAAGACCGCTGTAAACAACCTTCACATCCTTCCGAATCTCGAAAGAGCGTGAGCCTTTCGGGAGTTCTTCCCACAGATCGGGCAGTTGCTCGGCGTTCGTTGTTCGGGACGCCGTTGCCAGCTCTATGCCGTGGAAGTTCTGCGTAAACGCGGACGCGGCTGGCGTTCGCGGGGTCCGGACACAACCTGCCAATAGGAGGATGGCCCCGAAGAGCATGAGACTATATTTAATAAAAACATTCATACGCGAACACCGCCTAACGTGCCTGCTCAACGACGCCGAGGCTAGCGCCTCGGATTGTCAACTGAGGCGCGATCCCGACATTCCGTGCAGCCGGTTTGTTATGCGCACTGTCCGGGCGACGTGGACCATCCCGACGGATGAGCCGAATCGCAAGAATAACTGCCAGCGTCGCTGCAATCGTGAGCACCAAGCCGTGCGGCACAATCAGGACGCGATAGTGATCCCGTGAGTGTGTGCTCAGCTCCACCTTCCGATTCATCCAGGCAAAGCCGAGAGTTGTCGGATAGGTCGTGGGGGAGGCCTCGGGAGCAAAGCCTTGTGCGGGGGCATCTTCCCCGCAAAACCACCCTGACCATTCCGCCGTCTCACGCGGCGTTCCTAGCGGCAAGTCGTTTGGATAACAAGAGTCAGATCGTTCTGATCCCAGCATGAAGCGACCTGGTACCGACCCGATCCAATACGAGTACCCAAAATCACCCTCGGCGTTCGATTCGCGAAACGACGTCGTGTACCCCCAGCCGCAGCAAAACCCGCGGCGGTTGAGCGCGAAAAGCGCCGATACCACTGCAACCAAGATAACGGCCCCGGCCAGCACTGCCCAACGAACTCGATATTTTTGGTTCACTTCCATCGGTGGCGAACCGCCTGAGCGGCCTAACAGCAATATTGAACGAACTTTTCGTTCGTTGTTTTCGGTTGCCGGTTTTTCATCATGGTGCTGACAGTCACCAGAAAAGTGCCTCCGGTCAATCGCAAAAAGCCATTGCCGACGCGGCGCGGCGCTTAACCCGGCACCGCTTTTTTTGACATGCCGGCGAAGTTGCCTTTATGCAGGCAGACATAAGTTTGCTAAAGAGGGCACCAACTTCCGCCACAGAAATGGCTTTCCTACCATTCGGAAGCGACACCTAGAACGATGGGGAAGTGCCTTTTGCAGCGCCCCCGCCCCCGAGCCTTGAAGGAGCGGCGGTTAGTCAAGGGTGACCTAACGACCCAAGCTCAGCGACAGCCGCCGAGAAGTGAGGTGGCTCGTGAAACGCGCTTCCAAGTTGCAGCGCAAGCCTGAGCGGAAAAGCGGGGCGGCTGTTCGCTGTAGCGCATGGTTAGGTGTCATGGTCAAATCATCCAAAAAAATCCTTGTCCAAGCGAACATTGCAAGCGTCATGGTCAATCGGGTCATTGGGGTCTGGCGGAAGCTTGGACAATTCCATGCTCTTGATGTCCTCGGAAGTAAATGCGCCGGACGTTCGTCGCGGCAGCATGGCCTCCGCTTCAATCAACCGCTGCTTCTTGCGAAAAAGGAAAAGCCGATATGAACCAAGAATGCAAAGAATGCCTAGAAGAAATAAGGCTAGGGATATGGGCAGGAGTGCTCTACTTGGTGGTGCGAGACGAAATAGGAACTCAATCACCCCTTCTCGCGTTCGCGGTATGTGGAGCAATATCCATGTGCCTAGTGTGGGCGCGACAACAAAATATCCAAGTCCTTTGGCAACTCCCAATCCGAATTGTTCGGCATATTTTTTCACGGCGTGCGCGAATGACACCTAACAGTAATATTGAACAAACATTTCGTCCGTTGTTTTCGGTTGCCGATTTTTCATCATGGTGCTGACAATCACCAGAAAGGTGCCTCCGGTCAATCGCAAAAAGCCATAGCCGGCGCTTGTTGGCCGATCGTCACCGCGATGGCACCGCATCGTTTTGATTCACTTGCTTGATTCCACCATCGCCAAACTGAACGGAAATTAGTCGCCTGGTCGGTATAACTTGTGGTCCCAAGTCTTTCCGATTCGGTCGCGTAATTATTAGGAAGTCGCGCGTCAACTGGCCGTATGCGTCCACATTCCAGCTCCCGTTCTTTCCCGGTACCGCGCCCACATCGTTGATGCGCGTGAAACCCTCAGTTCCTCCGCCTTCCTTCTGAAACTCCACGTAGAAGATTGTTCCCTCCGCAATCGTTTCGGCCGTGGTGCTCCGTGGCGAACAACCGATCAGGCACATAATGCCTATTACGAGGACGCCTGCGAATATGGTCATTTGTTTCATTGCGCTTCCTTTCTATGGCCAACCTCTGACTCTCATGATTGGCCAACAGTATTATTTCCACTACCCAGGTTTTCAAAGTCCCACCCATACTACTTCGCGGCCGGCACGCGTTCCCACGCCTTCACCCAATCCACCTCGAAGATATTTTTGGAGGCCTGCTTGGATCCATAGCCTTCCTTGGGGCGCTCGCCGTTCCACGACTTGATGGTGGATTCGCTGGTGAATAAAAGAAACTCGGGCACCTTGGAGCCCGGACACTTTTCATCGGTGGCCACCACCTTGCCATCCAGGGTGAACCGGTAGCCGGTCTCATCCCATTCCACGCCGTACTCATGCCACTGATCGCCCACCACCGCCGGGAATTTGCGGTTGGTGGATTTGTGGGTGGGCGCTTTGTAGCTGCCCCAGTGCAGCGCATATTGGTAGCTGCCGTTCATGAGCCCCGTGGTTTCCATGATGTCAATCTCCACCCCGTCCTCCGCTGCCTTGGCGGGATCGCCCGACTTTCCGTAAGTCGGCGACTGCGCCCAGAAGGCGACCTGGGTGCCCGGCTGGACGGAAAACCGGCAGCGGGCCACCGCCTTGCCCTGCGTCACATGGAATTTCTTGCGCGTGGTGACAAATCCGCAATACGTCACGCCCTTCTCATCGGTGAACGTGGTGATCACCAGTTTCCCGTCTTTGAGGTCAACGGACTGCGGCGAGTTCGTCGCATCGCGCCGTTTGCCGGTTTCAACGTTCCAGATTTTCGGGTTCAGTTCCGGGCCGTCAAAATTCTCTTCGAGCGTCAGTTTCCAGGCCGGTTCGGCGGCGGAGAGCGCTGCCAGCGGCAGCAGCAACAGCGCGGTGAAGAGTGGGGCTGCGAGTTTGTTCATATTCATTTTAGTGATTCAAGATTCTTCATGAACACAATAGCCAGCCCGAGATGCGTTGGAAAGATCAATCCTTGTCCACCACACATCCATGATTGGTTTGACCATAGAATGTGCTGCCGGTCGAGTAGGACTGAGGCGCACGCAACCTTGCGGTCCATGTTTCCTCAGTCC
>JBAXGN010000079.1 GCA_037139415.1 Verrucomicrobiota bacterium
TGGGGTTCGAACTCGTTCCAACACCAACGGCTTCATCCGGAGTTTCTTAAGAGGATTAAGGATGAGGGACGAATTGGTCGCAGCCAAGATGGCCGCGCCACCCTTGAACCACTGATACGCGAGTGGGGCCGTGCCGCCGGCCTGCACCGTAAGCGTAGCGGTGTCACCAGCCATCATGGTTAAATCCTGCGGTTGGCTGGTGATGTAGGGTGGATCGGTGGTAAGCACCGTCAAGGTCGCCACCAGGCTGGTCGTACTCCCGGAGGCATTGGTGACCACCACCGTGTAATTACCTGCTTGGGCACCTTGGACATTGGCCAGGGTCAACGTGGCATTGGTGGCACCCGATAACGTGCTGCCGTTAAACCGCCATTGGTAAAACAGTGGCTGTGCCCCGGCAACACCGACCGTAAATGCAGTGCTGCCGCCGGTATTAACGGTCTGCGATGGCGGATGGCTGGTGATGAAGGGCGGGGTGGCGGTCTCAATATCCAGGCTCCATCCCTCGGTGATGTACCCGCCATCCCCGGCGGAACTATCCAATACATAGAGCGACCATGTGCCGTTGGGGTCCTGCCCTTTCAAAGCCGCGAGCGTGGTCGCGTAGGGGGCGGCGGGTGCCGGGGTGGTTAATGAACCTGTGGTGGTCGCTGTGGGCTTATAGATGCCGGAAGTGGGCACGTCGGGCACTGGGCCAGCGGCAAAGTCATCAAAGGTCAAGTTGACTTGGCTCACGCCGCTATTGCCCGCTCCGGAAAGTAACAACACCTTCTGCCCACTTGGCGATACCAACAGCACCCGCACATCCGACATATAGGTATGGGTAAACTTGCGTAACGTGACTTTCACCCGCTGGATGGAGCTGGCCAAGCTATTAACGGCGATAGTGGAGGGATACGGGGTCGCAGTGGTATTATCGTTGATCGCGATCTGCGCGCTGTTGGTAAATCGTCCATTGGCCAACCCTGGATTGATGTACAACGTCGCTACCGCACTGGTGGCAGAACCATAGGCATTGGCTACTACGCACTGATAGCTCCCCATGTCGCTTAATCCGCAATTCACAATCTGTAATCCGAGATTGGTCGCGCCACTGATCACTGACCACTGACCACTGATCACTGACTTATACCATTGGTAAGTAACCGGAGTCGTACCGCCAGCAGTTACGGAGAAGTTGGCGCTGCCACCCACAGGAGCGGTCACGTTCTGAGGCTGGTTGATCACATAGGGCGGCGACAAGACGGTCACTGTGGCCACCGCGCTGGTGGCCTTGGCATACGCATTGCTCACTACCACCCAATAATTGCCGGCATCGGATAAGGATAAAGGATTAAGGATTAAGGATGAATTGGTAGCGCCACTGATCACTGATGACTGATTACTGTTCACTGTCTTAAACCACTGATAGTACAACGGCGGAGCGCCTTTGGCGGAGACGGTCAGGCTGCCGATGGCACCTACGAGTCCGGTAAGGCTCAGCGGCGATTGCACAATGGACGGCCCTTGCAATACGGTGAGCGTCGCCACGCTGCTGGTGATGCTGCCGTATTGATTGGTGATGATCACCGAGTAAGTACCGATGTCCGACCACTGGATATTGAACAGGAATAATGGATTGTTAAGAGCGTTGGGTAGGTTAGTCCCATTTTTCAACCATTGATAGCTCAGCGGGGCAGTGCCACCCATATTCACTGCAAAACTAGCATCGCCATATAGCAAGGCAGACCGACTTTGAGGTTGAATGTTGATATAAGGTGGCCCTAGCACTGTGATAACTGCCACCGCGCTAGTGGCGGCACCATACGAGTTGGTGACCACCACATGATATTCGCCGGTCTGGGAAGTTTGCAGGTCGGCAAGCGGCAGGATGGAACTATTCGCGCCCAATAGGGCCGTCCCGTCTCTGTACCACTGATAATATAGGGGCAACGTGCCGCTGGCCCGTACCGTCAGGCTGGTTGCTGACCCGAATAGCGCCGTGAGGCCTTGCGGGTCCTGCTTGACACTGGCTGGGTCCACAATCGTCAAAGTTGTTATGGCACTGGCCACCGAACCCAAGTAATTACTGATCACCACGTAATAGTCCCCTTGGTCAAGTCGCTGAACATCGGTAAGCACCAACGGATTGCTGGTCACCCCAAGAATCAAACGACCATCTTTATACCATTGGAAAGAAAGTGGAGCTGTCCCGGACACCCCGATATCAATATTTACCGTTGAGCCAAGAATACCAACTTGATTTGGTAGCTGAGCTGTGATCACGGGTGGAGAAAGCACCGTTAAAACCGAGAGCTGGCTAGTCACGCTGCCAAACGCGTTGCTCACCACAGCGCAATAGATTCCCGCATCACTCCATTGAACATTGGTGATTGTGAATTGGCTATTCGTGGCAGAGGACAATAGCGTACCGTCACGCAGCCAACTGTAATACAGCGGCAAAATGCTGGACGCCGTTACATTGAACCCCACCACTCCGCCGGCAGTTACCGCTTGATTGGTGGGTTGGGCTGACAAGGTAGGCGGCACCCATTCTCCGGACGGCAAGCCAACACTGATCACGTTTGCGTCATCAGAAATGTAAAGACGTCCCGCTGCGTCGCAGGCGATGCCTTGAGGTTGGTTGAAACGAGCGGTATTGCCAAGGCCATCCACGTGCGCAACCTGTCCTGCCCTTCCGCCGATGGTTGTCACCACCCCACTCGCCGTCACCTTCCGGATCGTGTGGTTATAGGTATCCGTCACATAGACGTTACCCGCACTATCCACCGCTACGCCCATTGGATCATTAAACCGTGCCGCGCTCCCTGTCCCATTCGCACTGCCAGAAGTTCCCGCCAACCCCGCCAATGTCGTCACCACCCCGCCCGGTGTCACCTTCCGGATCGTATTGCCTTCAGAACCAAAACTCGCAACATAGACATTGCCCGCGCTGTCCACCGCCACACCAGACGGTAAATAAAATCGCGCTGCACTCCCCGTCCCGTCCACGCTGTCAGGACTTCCCGCCAACCCCGCTAACGTTGTTACCACCCCGCCCGGTGTCACCTTTCGGATCGTGCTATTCATCGCATCCGCCACATAGACGTTTCCCGCGTTGTCCACCGCTACGCCTTCTGGTTCATTGAATCGAGCCGCACTCCCCGTTCCATTGCTAGTGCCTGAACTTCCCGCCAGTCCTGCCATGGTTGTCACCACTCCACTCGCCGTCACCTTCCGGATCGTGTGATTCATCTCATCCGCGACATAGACGTTGCCCGCACTATCCACTGCTACGCCCCTTGGAAAATAAAATCGTGCCGCGCTCCCCGTCCCATCGGCAGTGCCAGAACTTCTTGCCGACCCTGCCAATGTTGTCACCACCCCGCCCGCCATTACCTTCCGGATCGTGTAGTTCTGCCGATCCGCGACATAGACATTACCCGCGCTGTCCGCCGCCACACCGTTTGGACTCTTAAACCGAGCCGCGTTCCCCATCCCATCCGCGCTGCCAGAACTTCCATAATCCGCCCATCCTGCCAGGGTTGTCACCACCCCACCTGCCGTCACTTTCCGAATCGTGTGGCTCCCAGTATCCGCCACATATACATTGCCTGCGCTGTCCACCGCCACGCTTCTTGGATAATAAAACCGTGCCGCACTCCCTGTCCCGTTCGCGCTGCCAGAACTTCCCGCCAACCCCGCCAATGTGGTCACCACCTCACCGGCCGTCACTTTTCGAATCGTGTAGTTATAAGTATCCGCCACATAGACGTTGCCAGCGTTGTCCACCGCCACGCCGCTTGGTTGATTAAACCGCGCCGCGTTCCCTATCCCATCGTTAGTGCCAGAGCTTCCCGCCAACCCCACCAGCGTCGTCACGACCCCGGCAGGCGTCACCTTCCGAAGCGTGTGGTTATTCGAATCCGAGACATAGACGTTTCTCGCGCTGTCCACCGCCACGCCACTTGGATAATAAAACCGTGCCGCACTCCCTGTCCCGTTCGCGCTGCCAGAACTTCCCGCCAACCCCGCCAACGTCGTCACCACCCCACTCGCCGTCACTTTTCGAATTGTATAGTTCGACTGATCCGCCACATAGACGTTGCCCGCACTATCCACCGCTACGCCCATTGGATCATTAAACCGTGCCGCGCTCCCTGTCCCATTCGCACTGCCAGAAGTTCCCGCCAACCCCGCCAACGTCGTCACTACCCCACCTGCCGTCACTTTCCGAATCGTGTGGTGTAAATCTGCCACATATACGTTGCCTGCGCTGTCCACCGCCACTCCTTCGGGAAAATAAAACCTCGCCGCGCTTCCCGTCCCATCCGCACTGCCATAATTTCCCGACAACCCCGCCAGCGTCGTCACCACCCCACCTGCCGTCACTTTCCGAATCGTGTGGTTAAGAGTATCCGCAACATATACGTTACCCGCGCTGTCCACAGCCACGCTGGTTGGATTATAGAACCGCGCAGCACTACCAGCTCCATCGACATTGCCGTATCCTCCCGGCAGTCCGGCCAGCGTGTAGAAATAATAGTCTTCATTCGGGTTGGCAATCGCCGCTTTGGTAAATGGCGTGAGCAGCCATGCCGCCAGCATGAAAGCGGTGAGAAACCGCCATATTTGTGGATGCCACCATTGCGGATTGCGGGTTTGGGATTGCGGAATCGCCACTTGTGGATTTCGGACGAAGGTAAAACCGGCGTGGTTGAAAAAGGCTGTCGGTGACGCACAAGGACTGCCAAGTACTCTGTAAAATTTTTTTGGACTAAACATGAGGGTGATTACTACCGGATAATGGAAGAAATGTAAAGTCTTGAAAAATGGGAACCCAACATGGCAAAAAAATTGGAAACAACCATGCAGATAGCATTGACTGGCAAATGAGGAACCGCAGCCCCAGGAGAGCGCGTGGTGGAGTCAGCAGTGACCACTCATCAGTCATTGGTGAGCTAATTTTTGCACGTATTTGCACTTATTTGCACCACCTTTGGGTGCGCGTTAGATCGTTGAGGCGGAGCAGGAAGCGCGAATTGAACACCTGAGTAATTTGTACCACCAGAGCACCAGAAAGCACCGGAAACCACCAGCGAGCACCGAAAATGAAATGTTTGCAGAAAAATGAACCGGCATAAAAATGGGGAAACCGGAACATGGCAAAAATATTAGCTGGCATAAAAATTGGGAACCAATGCATGAAAACTTGAAACCTGAAACCTGAAACTTGAAATTGGGAACCCGATTATGCAGAAAAATAGGCGGGCAGAAAAATGGAGGGCCGGACATGGCAGATAAACAAATGCGGATTGCGGATTTCGGAATGCGGAGTGATTTTGCAGAAAAACAGGGGAACCGGACATGGCAAAAATATTGCTACCAATTTTCTTTTGCAAAAACAGACCGGCAAATGGTTCGCAGGAGATGGAAGCTGAGAGGTAGTTATCAGTCATCAGTGACCAGTTATCAGTTATCAGGTCCGGGTCAATTTCGGTTCCAATTTTTCTGCCGGTATATTTTTCTGCTAAAGATTTAGGGGGGGGGAATTCGGCAGCCGCTGACGTAAAATTCAGGGTTTGCTGGAGTTTCGATTTTTCCTTTAAAAACGCGGGCTTGCCAGCGAAGCTGCATGGGTTATAGTACCACTGTGAGTATCGTTTTGGACATGCCCGAAGACTTTGCGCAGCGGTTGCAGACCCAGCGCGAGCAGGCCGAAGTGCAGTTGCACTTGGAACTGGCGGTGGCGCTGTACCGCGAAGGCAAGCTATCCATTGGACACGCGGCGAATATCGCTGGCTTAAGCGCACCGGCGTTTGAAGTCGTTCTGCGTCAGCGTCAGGTGCCAATGCCTTATACGTCAGCCGATCTCGAACACGATCTTGCGTATGCCCGCAGTGGTCGTTGACACTTCGGTATTGATCACCTTGGCCGCCGGGGAACAATTCAATTTGTTGCGAGACTTCTATGGCCACATTTACATCCCCCCAGCGGTTTGGGATGAAGTGTCCGCTTCAAGCAGGCCCTTCGGTCTGCCCGAGGTGCGGCGGGCACGCGATGAGAATTGGCTGAGCCTCCGCCAACCCGTTTCACTGGAGGCTATTCGCGGATTGCCTTTTAATTTGCAACAGGGGGAGAGCGAGGCACTCGCCCTGGCTTTGGCATTGCCCAATGCCTTGCTGCTGGTGGACGACGCCCAAGGTCGCCGGGCAGCTCACGCCTTGGGCCTGCACTACACCGGAACTTTGGGGGTATTGTTGCGTGCCAAAACCGAAACCCGCATTCCAGAGTTACGGCCGGTATTGGAACGGCTCAGACAAAGAACCACCTTCTGGTTGAGCGATACGCTTTATGAGACCGTACTACGGAGTGTCGGGGAAACTCCGTGATGGAAAATACTCCATGGCAAAAAGATTAGCGGGCAAAAAAATTGCTACCAATTTTCTTTTGCAAAAACATACCGGCAAATGGTGCGCAGGAGATAGGAGCTGGGAGGTAGTTACCAGTCATCAGTTATACAATTCCGCATTCCGCACTCCGCTGAGTTCCGTGTCCTCAGTGTTATTCGTGGTTAATTCACCTCAACCGCATTGCAGGATGACATTCGCCTGCTCAAAGCGGCGGGCTTTCAGATCCTCGAAGCGGATGCCGTAATAGAGCATCCCGGCGTCCCCCCACATCACGTCCAAATCGTTGTCTGAATCCACTTGGAACAGGAGACTCCATTCGCTTGCCTTCAGCGCTGCTGTTTCCCAAGTGCCGGGTTCGGTCCAATTGGTTTTCTGCTATCAATCTGTGATTCGAGTCCCTCCAAGTGGTACTTGGCGAGTAGTTCCTTGATTGGCGGGAACAGCATATAGGCGACAAAGGATTTTGGTTAAGCCGCACTAGCCCCTCATTTCACTGTAGCCGTCGAGTGTCGCAAACGGACAATTACCGAAATTCCCAGGTCCGTCTCCTTACCTCGACGGCTACACGGCTCTCTCCCATCGCGGGCTTACTTGTCCGCCAGGATCGTGATCTTTTTCGCGTTGCGGGCGTCGCCCTCTTTCACATATTCCACGCTCACTTTGGCGTCCACTTTGATGTCCGCCAGTTTTTTGGGCGTGTCGCCTTGGGCGATTTTGGTGTCGTCCTTGATGGTGAACGTCAGTTCCCGCGTCACCAGCACCACGATTTGTTTGCCGTCCACGTCCACTTTCTTGACCGTGCCGGTCTTGGTTTGCGCTTCGGCCGCACTGGTTGATACTGCCGAGAGACCCAGCACCAACAGGCTCATAACCACCGCGATAATAGTTTTCTTCATTTAATTACCTTTCACTGTATTATTATTTTGTTACGTGCAAGCAATTCGCCGCACCTATATTTGGGACATGGCTACCTTAGCGGCCCACTCCCGGAAGTCACGCATAAAAACATCAAGCGCGTAGCCGCCGCCGTCAAGTCGGCGCATATATTCGTAACGCACCAGAGATCGTGATGCATCCCCGACGCTCAACGGCCTGCGCGGGTGAGCGGCTCGAATTCAAATTTGCTGATCACAACTTCCACCTCCTTCAGCTCAGCGGGCGGGCGGCCACGGAAGAGCCAGAGATTCAGCCGCACTGTCTCGTCGCCAGGCTGGGGAGTGCCGTTGCCCGAAAACGTCCACTCACGAATAACAGCGTTGGTGGCAGAAGGTGTCCGTGCATGCCCTGAGAGGCAGGTGAAGGCCACCGAATTGCTTTGCCAGCCGAAGCTGTACGTGGTGGCTGGCAAATCGGGCTGAACGGGGAAGCGAACCCGATGCTGACGACGTTCTGAAGGTTGAACCGCGAACTGGGCATTATTCGAGTCTTCCGCCTTGCTCCAGCGGCTGCACTCCACGTCAATCTCACGATGGGCAAATGCGGGATCGTCGCTATAGGTAAATAGCCCGAGGACGGCGTTGGGATCAAGCTGACTCAGGGGAGTGTCCAGATAGAAACGGTAAGTGCCGAAACCGAAACTGCGCCGCGAAATAATCTCCGCACCAATCCAACGGTCATCCTGATGGGTCAGTTTCAGATGCAAGCGGCCTTGGGTGTCCACCCAGACATTGGTTTCGCCAAAGTAGTTCGGACCAGGGCCGACCCGTTTGCCAGCACTCGACTTCACCATCCATTCCATGCCGGAGAACTCGATTACCCGGTGCGGTTGCTGATTTTTTATGGTGGCTGGTTTTGGCGGAGCTGCGGCGAATAATGACTGTAACAGGCATGCCAGGCCAAGCATGCCGATGGCCCGTAATCGGTTCATGCGGCGCGATTATTTTTTCGCTTCCGGCACGGCCTGCGGCCAGTCGTCGGTGCGGAACGGCGTGGCGGGAAGCCCTGCGCCATTGTAGAGATTAAACTCGGGATTTTCGGCCCAGGCGTAGCGCACGGCGGCCGGCTTGGGCACCTCCGGGCTGGAGACAATGATTTTGTCGCCGTCAATCCTGGCTGTGGCGGTTACCCATTTTTTATCCTCACCGGCGATGGCGAAGCCCTTGAGCGCCCCGGCTTTGGCGGCCAGGCCGCCGTCGGTGTAATTGAAGGAAACGATGATTTCGTTGCCGCGAATTTCGTGGCCGGAGGGAAGCGGGCCGGAGGCCACAATGCCTTTTTGTTGATAGACTTTGGCCAGCGCCCATTGGGCCAACCGCCGACCAACTTCCTGTTTGTTCTTGGGATGAATATTGTCCGGCTCACCCAAACCCAGAGTGACGGCCATGCCGGTGTTGGGCAGGCTGAGCGTTTTCAACATGCCATCGCGCACGCGCACCCAACCGGTGTCTTCAACCGGCGCGGTCTGGGCCTTGCGGAAGTCGGGCAATTGGACCCAGATGAACGGGAAATCGTAACCCCAGCGCGCCCGCCAATCCTTGATCATGGTGGCGAGTTGCAGCGCATATTGGCTGCCATTGCCCGCGTTGCTTTCGCCCTGGTACCAGATCGCGCCGTGAATGGAGTAAGGTAGGAGCGGCATGATTTTGCCATTAAACAAATTAGCCGGATGGTTGCTCTCCAGGCGCGGTTCGGAAGGTTTGCGGGGGGCGCGCGGCGCGGCTTTGCCGGCAGCCTTGGCCTTGGCGCTGTTGGCCTTGAACTGAGCCATCTGCTGCTCGTATTGCGCAGTCGCTTTGGCGGGGTCCCAACCGGCCTGCATTTTGTCCCAACGTTCGAACACAGGCTTCAGGTCCGCAATGTCTTTTTGCGCCTCCCAACTCGTCCACGCCTCAATCGTGGTGCCGCCCACCGAGGAATTGATCAACCCCACCGGTTGGTTCAGGACTTTATGGATTTCCCGACCAAAGAAATACGCGCTGGCGGAAAACCCGCCGACGTTCTCAGGCGTGCATATTAACCAAGCACCCTTGCCTTCCTCCTGTGGGGTGGGGGAAGCCCCATCACCTTCCTTGAACATGCGCAGTTGGGGATAATTGGCGGCGGCTTTTTCCTGCTCGAAATCCTTCGAGCTGGAAACCGTCATGCCCATGTTGGACTGCCCGGAACACAGCCACACCTCGCCGACCAGCACATCCTGCACCGTGAGCGTGTTCTTGCCCGTGACGGTGAGCGTGAGGGTGTCGCCCGCCTTGAGTTTGTCCAGTTTGAGGGACCACTTGCCGGCGGCGTTCGCCTTGGTGGTCTTGGTCTGGCCCGCGATGGATACGGTGATTTCCTCGCCCGGTTCGGCCCAGCCCCAGACCGGCACGGCGCTGTCCTGCTGAAGCACCATGTGGTCGGAGAAAATGGCCGGCAACCGGACCTCCGCCATGGCGTTGGGTTGCGCGCCAGCGGCAAGCAGACCGATTGCGATCAAGCCGGCGAAGGACGAGTGGAACGTGTGTTTCATAGTGGGAAGCATCATCACCATTCGCGCGCGCATTTCAATAAAAAAATGGCCACCGATGGCTGCGCACCCAAATGGCGCCGTCAGCTTGCGTCCTGCGGGGGGAGGGGACGCTGCAATAACGCGTCTAGCGCGTGGGTTTGGATGGCGAAAAATTGTTTAAACGCAAGGATGCGTTCCCGCGCGGCGGTGTCCGCATACGGTTCCCGCTGGCGCACCGCCGCCAGCATCAGGTTTTTAGGGGTGTGTTCGGAACCGACAAACTCGATAACTTTGGTTTCGTACCCGGCCCAATCCAGGAACAGCGCGCGCAGCCCGTCGGTGGCCCATTCCGCCATGCGCTCGGCCATCAGGCCGTGGCGCAGCACGGCGGCGAGCGGTTCCGGACGGCCCAATTGCGGGCGCAATTGCTGATGGCAGCATGGCGCAACCACGATCAGCCGGGCGCCCAGGTCAATTCCCCGGAGCAGCGCGTCATCCGTGGCGGTGTTGCAGGCGTGCAGGGCGATCAGCCCATCCAGGCGTGGTAGTTTGACCGTTTCAATCGTGCCCGCGACAAAGTCCAATCCGGCGGCCTTGACCTGTTGCGCCAACGCCGTGGTTTTGGCGGTCAATTCGGGCCGCAATTCCACGCCAATAATGTGGGCATAGCGATGCCACACCCGGTGGAACAGGTGCCACAGGCCAAACGTGAGATAGCCCTTGCCGCACCCCATGTCGGCCAGTACCAGATCCCGCTCCCCCGGTTGGCTGGGGGTCGCCCAGCCGCAGTCTTCCGCGAGATGGGAGAGGATTTCCAGGTAACGGTCAATCTGGCGGTGCTTGTCCGCCATGCGGGCACGCACGTTGCCCTGGGGGTCCAGAATTTCCAATCCCTGCAACCAATCGCACGCGGTGGCATCCAGCAGCCGTTGGCGCGGCAGATCGTGCGTGCGGGGCGGGGGGGCGGCCTGGGTGGCGCGGTGAACGATCAGCCGGGCCGGTCCCTTGGCCGGGCGACGCAGTTGCCAATCCTTGCGGGTGGTGGAAAGCAGCGCGTTTTGGAAAGCGCCATGGAGCTGACCACCCACCCAGCGAATCGCCTCGGGCACTGGGAGGTTTCGGGTCTCGTGACGCGTGCCGGTCAGGGTGAAGGATAGGTGCGGCGCGCCGTGCAGCACAATCAGGCGTCCGGTGACTTGGTGGAACGCCGCTGCGGCAGACGCCGGGCCGGATAACCGGAGGCGAACAAAGGTATCCTCCGCCAGACTCTGTTCGAGCCGGGCGATAAACTCCGGTTCAACGTTGGGATTTGAAGTGTGCATTGGGGTGGCCCACGTAGTGGGAAATATTCAATCTGTTAAATCCGAGCATCGAATCCAAAACGGCCAGCCGTGACCTGCCCGGCGCGACATGATGGTCAGCGCGCCCGTTCCAACCACTTACTCAGCCACATCCACATCCATGCCAGGCAGATAATACAGAATGCGCCCGCAATTGTTGCATTGGATGATTTCCTGGCCGCCCCGGCAGGAAACGACCGTTTGCCGGCTTAAGCGCATGTGGCAGCCGCCGCAGGCCCCGTGCTCAATATTAACGACGACGTTTTCCCCTTTGTTTTTGAGCATGCGCTCGTACCGGTTCAACGTGGCCGCATCCACGCCTTCCGCCAGCTTGCGGCGGTCGGCTTCCACGCTGGCCAGTTCCTGCTGCAAATTCTTCTCGCGGGCATCCAGATTGGAGACCTTCTCGTCCGCCAGTTTTTTGGCGGCGGCGGCGACCTGCTGGGCGGCCACCACTTCCTTTTGCGCGGCCTCGGACTGCTCCATGTTTTCGAGAATCTGGTTCTCGATCTCAAAGATGGCCCGTTTGGCGGTTTCGATTTCGTTGCCGATCGCGCGGAATTCGTCGTTCTTGCGGGTTTGAAATTGCTGCACCGAATACTTATCCATCTGCTGTTTTTTGGACTCGGCCTCCAGTTCCAAGCGCTTGCGGTCGCTTTCAAGCTGCATGACCTGGTGCTTGGCGGCTTCGAGCCCGGCCTGCCCCTTGACGGCGTTCTCGATAAGCTGTCGGCGCTCGATGGGGATGATGGAAAGCTCTTGGCGGACCCGGATTAATTTGCGATCCCGGTCCTGGACCACGAGCAGTTTTTCGATAATGTCCTGCATTGCGATATAACGTTAAACATGGACGTTATCGGCAGGCGGCCTGCAAGTCAATCGCCGTCACGGTGGTTTCTAAAGTATTTTCAAAGTGCCAGCGGGTCACAAATCGGCAAGTGTGCTGCCGCAGAGAAGGGTTGGGAAAAATATTTTATTTTTTAGTTGTCAAAAGTGTGAGGCATACTAGAGTCCTGCTTACTATGTCGAGGGCATTGGAATTATCTGAGGAATTGCTGAAATGGTACTGGCAATTCGGTTGCCAGCGTGCCGGTAATTACTCTATTCACATCGGCGGTTGGACTAAACAACTGTACGATTTACAGCAGAATATGATTCTGGCGCGCGAGGCCATGCAAAATCCGCGCCCGGCATTTGCGGTGTGGGGGCCGTCCCAAACGGGTAAATCCACCCTCATGTCCAACTACCTCGATCGGCTTGCCATAACCGACACGGCGAAAGGGATTTACGGAGAAAAATCCGCGCTGCATTGGGAAGGGGGCGACCCCGCCTATTTCCAGATTCCCTCGTTCGATGACATTGAGGATCCGCAGCAGAAGGAGCAAATCCAACAAGATATTTACGATAAGTCCACCGTGATGAATCCGTTCAACGGTGGGCGCGACGCCTCGGCCTGCTTGAGCCGGTTTGTGAGTGGCAGCCGGGATGGCAGTGGCGGGTTGTATCGGGTTAAGAATCCGAAATTCCCGGTGGAAATCAAGTTCGTCACCCGCAGCGATTTGCTGCATGCCTTGGGGCGCGGCTATTGCAGCGAATGCTTGGGCGCTACCGCTAATCGCAATGACCACATTGAGTGGACCCGTCAGCGGCTGGAGGAGGAAATGGGCAAGGTTATGGCGGAGCAGGCCGGAAGTGCTGGAAAAATTCCAAAACCCAGCCCGGAAGCGTTCACGTTGCTGTATGAATTTTACAAAATCCTGATTGATCTCGAATTTGCCGGGCTGCGGGAATACAAGAAGTTGCGCGAGCAGGAAGGTTCAGTGATCGAAAAAGATCTTGGTTTTCTGTTCAATGAAGTGGCGTTTCTCGCCAAATTGGAGACGGTTGAAAATCTCGTCACACGGGTGTTGTGGGATGGTTTTGAGCCGATTACGCAGTACTGGCGGCGCTTGGAAGCCAAGCGCCAGGAATGGGCGGAAAAGTGGAAAAACAAAACCATTCATTGTTCCCATGCGGTGGCGGGCTTGATGCTGGACATGGATTCCTGCTGGGCCTTTTTCATGGCGCAGGAACCGGGGGATCCGACCTCGAAGGCCGCGATCATCCGCCGCCGTATTCGTGATTTGGGCTACCGGGAAGAGGGGGACGCCGTGTATATCGGGGTGGGTGAGCCAAATAAATTCCGATTTTCGCCCGAAGACTATAGCATTTTCCAGGGGTTGGTTTGGGAATTGATCATTCCGCTGAATCCAGCCAACATCCTGCCCGGTACCTTTAATGAGTTCCTGCTGCGTTCGGATTTATTGGATTTCCCGGGGGTGGGCAATGATCCCGACAACCCGGTGACCAAGATTAATTGCGAAACCACGATGTCGGCGGACGAGGCGGAAAAGATCAAGGATTTGAAGCCGGAAGAGCTGGCGGCCAAATTGCAGGGAAAGAAAGGTCTGCCGTTGTCGCCGCAGATGTTCTTCGTGAAGGTCCTCAAGCGCGGCAAAACCTCCAGTATCGTCACGACCTACACGAAGCGCATGAGCATTGATGGCTTTTGCATTTTCCAGTGGCTGGATAAATTTCCGCCGGTCAATGCCAGCCAGGTGCGCACGGGCATTGAAACCTGGTGGAAAACCATGGTGCCGGACTATTATGCCGCAAAAGTGGTGACGAACACGCTCGAACGCAGCCCATTACCCCTCAACTTGGGGCTTTGCTGGTGGGCGGATATGATTAATGAGGCGCCGGTTAACGCCAATTACATCATCACCAACAAGAAGGATACCTTTGAAAATTACGGATTCTTCAGCAAACCCTCGGTCTGCACCACGTTTGCGTTGAATTACTACCGTATTAATCGCGGTAACATCAAGGAAGGCTACCTGACGCCCGGGGGAAAACGGTACGAAATCATCAAACGGGAAGATGTGTTCCGTAATCAGTTTGAAAATACCTATCGTAAAACCAATTACGAGGGTAAGGATATCTCCGTCAGCTTGGCTTCTTTTGAATGCATGGTCCGGGATCAGGAGACGGGGGGGGCGGATTTCTTCTTTAGCCAGCTCAAAGTGCAGGCCGAGGAAGTACGACGCAACGATCCCAAGTCCAACCGCCTGCTGTTGCTTCAGGGCCGGGAGAAAGAACTGGTCAGCGAATTGGTGCGCCTGCTGTTCCGCGATGCCAATTTGTTCCCGGAAAAGCAGGTCAAAGACAAGCGACGTATTTACCTGGATCAATTGGATGCTGCCATTACGGAGTCCATCAAACGCATCGAGCGCAAAGATCCCAAGGATCCACGCGCCAAGCAGCTCAAGGAACCTTACGAAATTGAGGAAGGTCTGCGAGTGCTGGATTATGTCTTACGCGAAGGGCTGAATGTCGCGTTCAACGATCTGGACCGTATTCCACCCCATACCGCCAACTTGCACGAGCAGTACGTGTATGGGCAGTACCAAAATTGGATCGTTCGCCAGGTGGAACGGTACCGGAAGGTGATTAATTCTCCCGCCAGCCGCCCACCCGTTTTACCGGGCGCAGCAGTGACCGACAAAGCCGCGCTGGAAAAGCCTATTATTGAGTTGTCGCCCGAATTGTTGCGAGAGTGCCTGGAGGCCATGGTGGCCTCGGTTCGCCCCAGTGAAGTGGATGGTACTCCGCCCAGTGCTGATACCGTGAACACCGCTGGTATTGCCGAATGGCTGAAGTGGTTGGTGCGCTGTGTCAGTAAAGAAGAAGGGCTGAACAATTACGATCTGCGCCCGCAATTATCCATCAAACTGGCTAACTTGCTCTTGCGGGAGCAGGGGTTGGTCTATTCCGGTGGCAGCGCTCCGGCAGACAAGACCAAACAGTTTAGTGAAGCGACGGTGATGTGCCCCAGCTATCAATCCTTCATCCGGGACTTTTATGAAGGCCATCTGGAACGGCTTAAACGGCGTCAGGTAAAAGGGTTGCAACGGCCAGATGACATCCCGGGGGACAAGGAGTTAATGGTGGTGCTTGACCGGTTCGGTCTGCAACGCCCGGATGACCTTAGCGAAGCGGTGCCCGGCATGACCGAGGCGTTGATGAAGTAAACCGCGAACCTCAAATCCAATACGACTATGCCTGATATTTTTCAAAGTGATTTGAAGCTCAAGGAACTGCCGGTGCTGGATAATACCGGGCACCAGTTCTTCATCTGCAAGCTGCGCGAATTCTATGAGCCGGATGCGGAAGTAACCGGGCCCGCCCAGCAGCAACTCAAGGCGTCGCTCGAAGGCGTTAAGAAGTTCTTACCCCATCTGGTTCAGGAAAATCAGGGGCCGTTCATGGTCTGGTCCAAGGAGTATCCTTGGATCCGCTTTCGCTATGTGCTGGAGGAAAACGAACCATGCATCATCATTGCCGTGGATACCACCATGGCGACCGCTGATCGTGGCTTGCTCTACTACATGACTCCGGCAGAAGTGCCTGTGTCAACGCCGGCCGGATCCTCCGAGGAGGAAGTCGGGCCTTATGTGGCGCGTGGTCGCCAGGAATTGGTGGACGGTCAGTATCCCACTGGCCAGGTGCCGCTGACCGAGTTGCCAATCATGAAGAAGCCCGACACCAAAAAATGCCAGGGCTTTCCTTCCTCCTTCCCCATCAACTGCGTGGTGGACTTTACGCAGTTATCCGTGCGCGAGGGGTGTATCCAAGTGGATCTGATTGTGGATTTGGGCAATACCCGCACCGTATGCCTGTTACTTGAACACAAAGGTACGGATAAGGCGCGTGCATTTGGTGGTCGCGTCATGGCTTTGGGAGTGACCCCGCGCGGCCGCCCATTCGAGCAGCCGACCCCCAAGGAAACCGCGAAGGATATTCGCCGGTTTATCAAACAGTATGCCATCGTTGATTCGTGGCTGCTGTTGCATCGCCCTCTCTTTTCTCATCTGGAGCCGACCATCAAGGATATCTCGGCCATTCGCAACCAGCAAAATGCCTTCGAGCAACTGCGCAAGAAAAAATATCCCGAGAGCAATTTGCCGGGTGTCTGGTTTGGGCCGCCCAAAGAAGTGGAGGACGCGCTTACGGGTGGCATGCAGTGGATGAAACCCTGGTTGATACCGCAAACGTTCGTGGAAATCTCGCCGGCCTTGATTGGCGGTGGCAAAGCCGATGAGGGTGCGTATCGCAAGTTCGCCCAGGTCTCCCTCAAGGAGGGGGCCCGGTTCTACCTGAGTTCGCCCAAACGCTATTCTTGGGATGAACGCCCCACTGCGATGGGCGACAATCCCGAATGGAAGATGGTCAACGATTTCGATCCGGACCAGGAAGCATTCCTGAGTTTGAATGGTACCTTCCGCTATTTCATGGACGATGGGGCTAAAGCGTGCGACCGCAACCCGGATGAAAACAACGACCAGATCCTCGGGCGCGGGCCAAGTGCCTTGATTACCCACGAAGGGCTGTCCTGCCATCCGGTGCGCGATGCCATCGCGTGGTTTGCACTCTCGCTGTTGGAAACCGCGCATCGTCAGATTAACTCCGTCTATTATCGCGCCTTGTGGCCAGAGCGGAAGGATATCCGGCGTCAATTGGTCAACGTCCGCGTGACGTATCCGACTGGTTGGACGCATGAGGAACGGGATCGCTACTTGGCGCAATGGAAGCGGGCCATCAATCTGTTTTCGGTAGCGCATCTGACCGATCCGCGCTCAGTCAAGGATGGCGGCCAGCGTCCGACGCTGACCGAGGAGTCACTCGATGAGGCGGTGTCTTCCCAGTTGCCCGTGATCTATTCCGAGATCAAGGTGCTCGGCAATAACGTGCCGGCTTGGCTCTCGCTCTACGGCGATGGCAGCAAGGTGACGGTGATGAATCTGGACATCGGCGGCGGCACCACCGATTGGGCGGTGATTGATTACCAAAAAATGGAGAAGGGGGATACCTATCTCCAGGCGATGGTCAAATTCAAGGATGGCTGTAACATTGCCGGGGACGTGCTGGTCAAGAAAGTCATTGAACGGGTGCTGTTGCCCGGTTGGGTGAAGGCCTCCGACGTGTCTAGCTTGGCTGGCAACACCAGTTGGACGACTACCATTGAACAACTGCTTTATGATCCCGGCTGTCAAGCCGTGCGGTTCGTAGATCCTTGCGCCCGGTTGAAGATGAACCGGATTGTGCGCTTGGTGCTGGTGCCGCTGGCCAACAAGATTCTCGAAATGTTGGTCACCAACGCCGGTAAGCCGATTGAACCTTTGGATATCCAGAAGTGCATCGCCGATGGCACCATTGCGTTGCAGCCGATTGATGATCTGAACAAGCTCTGTCTCGGTCTGCTGGAAGGTAGCAATCAAGAGTCTTCGGGCGGCGAACCGGTTTCGGTCTTTTCACCGGAAGCCAAAGTGGCTTGGGAGCAACGAGTTGTGGACGAGTGCATTGAGGATACCTTCGGCAAAGCCCTATTTACCCGCATCCGCAGCCTGGTCACCCGCTATAGCGTCAACCTGTTGATTTGCTCGGGCAAGCCCTCGGAGATTCCGCAGGTGCGCGAGCAGATTCACCGCTATTTTCCGTTGTTGCCGCAACGCATCATTCACAGCCGTAACTATCAGGCCGGTGAATGGTATCCCGACTCGTTTCGCACCAAGGACGGCAAAATCGACGACGCGAAGACCGTCACGGTGGTTGGGGCCGCGCTATTCCAGGAAATCGCCAATGGGGATTTGAGTAATAATTTCAATCTGGAAGTCAAAGTGGGCGAAGAAGAAGACAATTATTCCCGCGAGTATGCTTGGGGACTTTTGCCCGATGTCAAAACCGGCGAAAGCTTGTTTCAGAAGGGGTTGTTTAGCCAGGAAGATTATCGCAATTTCAAGCGGTTGGACGACACCCATATTTATGTGGAGAAAACCATTGATCACATACCGCTGGGTTGCCGGGTCGGACGCGTGATTGATAACCAGGGCGGCGGGTTCGGCCTTAGCGACGAAGAAAAGGTACTTCCTTCCCAAGTGTACGTGTTGGAATACACCGGCAGAGAACTGACCAAGACCGAGTTATTGAGGCCGGTCTATTGCAAGGCGAAGTTCTGGTGGATTTCCGAGCGCGGCAAGGGGGATCGGTTGGAACTTAAAGCCATTGAGGCGGAAGACCGTCAATTCGCTGAAAAGGTCAACCTCCAAGTGGCCAATCTTTCGCTGAACACCATGAATGAGCGGGATGGCATGTTCTGGATGGATAATCCGCGGTTTGAAGTCAGCTTTGACATGGCTGGGAAGACCGGGAAACGATGACATGAAGCATCGCTGATGGGTGGAACAAGCCGGGGAACGACAACGTAATTTGGCGGGTTTGTTTTAATAATAAGTTAGCACTGATTAATATGCAGCCTCGTAGATTAGGCGATGGAAAGGTGTTTATGAAACGGAGTTTTCACCGGTTGTGCAAAGCCGGCGTGCAGTGGTTGACTATCCTCGCGCTGGTCACGGTGTGCCAGTCAGGGATTGCTGCGGATACAAATAAGCCGGCGGTTGTTGTCGCCACAGAGCCGGTGAATGCTGGTTCTGTGAAGACCAATCCTCCGGCAGTTGCAGTGCCGGCTCCGCCTGCCCCACAAGCGCCCACCGCCGCTACTCTCACACCGGTTATTACGACGCCGGGTACGCCATCCTTGACCAAGGCGGATTTGGATGGTGTTGCGGCGGAAATTAAAGCGGCCAAGGTGGAGTTGGAGAAGGCCAATGCCACGATCAAGGAGGTCGGCGGCAAGGGGTTGTTGTACGCGCTGGTGGTTTTGCTGGTGCTCTGCACCTCCGGTGTAGTGGTGTATATGCACTTGATGCTGGTCAATAAAAACCCTTTCAACGTGGCGCTAAAAACGCTGCTCGACGAATTCAAAAAGCAGTTGAATCCCATTGCTGCCTCGGTGGCGGAAATGAAGGGGCAGATCGAACAGACGGGGCAGTTGCTGCAACAGCAGCAACTCGTCGCGGAGGAGATCAAGGGGCAGCAGGTTAAATTAAAAGAGGCGGCGGAAGCGTTTGCCGGAAAAGCCGAAAAACTCGAAAAACAATATCGGGAAACCCTCGAATCTGAAACGCGCAAGTTTATCGAAAAAACGGATCAGACAGCCGCGCATCTCCAACAGGGGATTGCCAAAGTCCAAACGGAAGTGGACAACGCCCGCGACCTGCTTGTGCAGATGGCCACCGAGAATGCCGAAAAAATCCGCGTCCAAAGTGAGACGGCGGTACAAAGCATGCAGGATGAAGCCGAGCGGAGCATGGGTGGGGTGAATGAAAAGGTCGGGCAAGCCATGGCGGGCGCGCATGAGGCCATTCAAACCTCGCTAAACGCGATCTGCGATTCCGTGAATCATACGGTGAGTGGAATTCAGGATGCGGTGGGGACGAGCGTTGGCAGCATTCGCGATTCGGTGGAGCAATCCGCCCACTCGATTCGTACGGCGGCGGAAGAATCCATTCAACGGCAGGATGTTGAAGTGCAACGATTCCTGGAACAACAGGGCGCGTTGATTGAGCAAAAACTGGACAAGGCGCATCTGGACGCCTTGGGGCAGAGCGTTTCCACCCTCACCAGCGATCTCTCGAATCTTCAGTCCCGTCTGGATGGCGTGCTCACCCAGTTTCAGGAAATTGAAGCCCGCATCGGCCAGTTCTCCGAAAAAATCGCCCGGCAGGACGCCGCGCTGCATGGCCAGGTCTGGCCGATTCCGTTCCAGGAAAATCAGCCCCTGTTCCTCGTCCGGCAAGGGATTGAGCAGAAGATGAAGGAGGAAGATCCCACCGCCGCCGATCTGTTTGGCGCGCTCTTCAATTTGAGCGCCGCGTTGCGCAACGATAACCCCAATCCCGTCAAAATCGGTGAATTGCTGCACAACGCGAGCATCGCCGCGTATGCCTTTTGGCGAGCGCAGGGAGTCGATACCTTCGACGTAACGCGGGAATGGTCTGAGGCATTCCAGAAAATGCTGAATGATCTCGCGATGCCATTGGAAATCGAACCGGTCTATGATAATTCACCGTTCGATATGAGCAAGATGCGCTGCGCCGACGGTTCTTCGGCCAACCGCATCAAGGTCCGCGAAACAACCTCCTGGGCCATCTGGTCCAAAAATGGGGATGACCGTAAAATTTTAAAACACGCGCTCGTTTTAACTGTGTAAACCGCTATGCCTGACAATTTGCCCAATTCTAATCCGAACCCGGCGCCGAAACCGGATGCCGACATGGAAACCGCTACCAACGCCGCGCCGGTCGCTGCCGCGTCGCCGGCCCTGCCCGTGCGCAAGTTGCCGCCGTATTGGATCCTCCGTACGGATGCCGGCGGCGGTAATTACTTCAGCCCGGGCACATTACCGGTGGTCAAGGCCTTCAATGAGCGGTTAGCTCGTTTTTTAGCGGATACCAATTACGGGCCGTCGCCTGATGGCAAATGCAACCTGATTACCTACCTTCCGGGGAAAATCCCGATTGATCAGGTGCGCGATTTCCGGTACATCACCGAGACCGAACTAAAAGCGTTCGAGCGGGCCGCCAATTCTTTTTACGCCAAAGCCGATCCCGACGCCAAGACGCCGTTGCACGCCAAGGAACTGCGCAAGAATTTCCGGCTGCCCGATCCCAAATTGGAACCGGACGCCTACCGGGTCTATGGGGATAAATATGATCCCAAGCTGCTGGTATTTTGGGGGTGTGAAAAGAATCAGGGATCGTCCCTGCCGCTGATCCGCTATGACCGCCTTGGCTACAAGAGCACCAGTGTCTATGACCGCCTCAAGGAATTGCTGCTTTCCTGGGAGGAACAACAGCGTCAGGCGATCGAACTGATCAAGGAAATCAATGACCCGCTGGGGCGCTTTATCGCCTCCCCGGTGTTTGAAAAAGGCAAGCTCGTCAAGATTCTCACCCGCACCGGCACGGAAATCCCGCTGGACCAGCTCAAAAAGCTCAAGCCGCTGCCCAAGCGCAGTCTGGCGCGCGGCGAGTTTGCCGCCTTCCGCAAGGCCTGCATGGACTTCTACGCCAAGGCCCACCCGGAAGAGGCGGATGCCGAGGAAAATGAAAATTTGCCGGTGGGCGAACAGAAAAAGCCCGCCGTGGGCAGCTACGAGAAAGAGCTGCGACGCAACTTCCGCCTGCCCGACCCGGATCGCATGCCGGATTGTTTCTGGATGTTCAAGGGTCGGCTGTTCGTGCTCTATGGCGATCCGTACCTGGTGAAGGAAAACTGCCTGCCGCTCTGCACCGATACGGTACTGGGCGTGCCCGTCGCCCCGGCTTCCAAGCCGGGGGCCAAGGCCGAGGAGGATGTGGATTTCGTCGAGAAAAAATCCAAGGCCGCCCCGCCGCCCGCTCTCACGGTGGTGGACAAGCTGAAATTGCGCGAGAAGTCTGCCGCCGTCGTTCTGGCCATCGCCGGTGGCGTGGTGGGACTGATGCTGGTGGGTGCATTGGTAGCCTATTTGAGCATAGATAAAACACCGCCGGTTATCACGGGGGCTGAAATCAGCAATGACGTGAAGATGGATCCGCCCAATAAGCGCAATAAATTGGTGGTCGTATTCAACAAGCCGGTTGCGCCGGAATCGGTGACGAAAGCCAAGTATGATCTCAAGTCGGCAAGTGGCAACAGCCTGATGAAGATCAGCCAAGCTGAGCCGGATCCCACGGACAAAAAGCGCCTCATACTGACGCTTTCGGAAACGGTTCGAGAAACCGATAACTACAGCCTGCACATTGAGGGGGTTACTGATACCACCCGGCAAAAGAATCAGGTGGACAAAAATAAACCCGTTTCGGTTGTGGCCGCCGATTTGCGTCCGCCGGGCTGCGTCAGTGTTTCGGCGGGAGAAAGCCTGAATAAATTATTGGTCGAGTTTGATGAACCGGTCGGCAAAGCCAGTGCGGAATCGGAAAAGAATTATCAGGTTGCCGGTATGAATATCACGGCGGCACAGGTGACGGATCCACGCTTGATCGTTCTTCAGGCGGATAAGTCCTTTGAGATGAACAAGGACTATTCCTTGACGATCAAGCTCGTGGAAGATCAGTCCATCGCGCATAAATCCATGGGAACCGTGACGGTGCCGTTCAAGTATGTGGATAACACGCCGTTAAAGGTGCTGGCAGTCAACGCCACGGAGAACCAATGGACGATCACCATTGATTTCAGCAAGCCGGTGGACTCGGCCACGGCGCAGGATGTGTCTTATTTCACCATCAAGAATCCCGACCTCAAAGTCCTGTCCAGCAAACCGCGCGGGGAACGCTCGGTGGTGCTGACCACGGACTTACTTACTGTCGGGAGCAAATATCAGCTCGCGGTGCGCGGCGTGAAGAGCGTTACCGGACGGCTGGTGGATGCCACCAACGAATTCATCTATAACCCGCCGGACAAGGAGTCACCGGTCGCGCAAAGCCCGCTGTTGAGCCAGGATGGCGCGAAGCTGATTGTGCCTTTCAGCAAGGTCCTGAATTCCAAGCTGGTTGGGGCGACATTCTCACTTAAAGTGGACATGGGTGGAAACTTGAAGGATTGGTCCGGGCAGCCCAAGCCCTCAATGGGCAGCAAAGATAGTGAAGTGGTTTTGGACTTGGGCGCCAAACTGGATCAGGGAAGCTACCTGTTGTGCTACGATAAAGTATCCGATATTTTCGGAAACTCCAAATCCAATGCGGTGAGCTTCAATTCCGAACTGCCCGGTGGTCGCATGATCCCCAGCATCATTCAGGCGGACACGGATATTGAGGGCAAGAGCGAGTTTAAGTTTGTGCTGACCGAAGGGAAGAGCAATTTGGAGGATGGTTGCTTCGCCGCGTCCAACTTTGAAGTGGCGTCAGGGGACGCCAAGCTCACTGTCGCGGGCGTGGACCCTGAAGAGAAGAAACACCCGAGCGGTCGCCTTATCACGATTGTGACGGTAAAATTCGATGCGGCCACCAAGTTGCCGGCCAATGTCAATTTGCGCTGGTTGAATGTGAAAATGAAAGGTTTTGCGAAATTGTACAATGTGCCGGTGAATGGTCCTTATCGGGTGGGCGGTGGGGTAATTGCTCCGCCAACACCACCACCAAATCCTTAAGTTTATTATTTACTTGCAACCTAAACGCGCTTTTGGTAGTAAAGTCGATGTCTAGCGAGACAAGAGCAATTGTTGATTGTCAAAATATAATATGAAAATCATGAATAAAGTTCTGTTGGCCGCCTGCTTGGGTGCCTCAAGCCTTATCTGTGGCGCACAGAATGTGACGTATAATACCCTGATTCGGGAGCAGGCGCTGTTCCGCAACTATATCTCCTCTGGCAATAATGAGTTTGAAAATGCCAAAAAGAATCAGGAGGCCGGACAATGCACGTTGGCAGAACGTGTGTTGGTCAAAGCGTATGTGTATCTGGACCGCGCAGAGGATTCCTGGTCCCTGCCAGAAAATCACGAGGAACGCATTATTCGCGTCGTGGATTACCCGTTGCTTCAGTCGCGCAATGGGGCGCTCAAGTCGCTGCAGGAAGGCTTGAACAAGCTGCGTACGTCCCAACGTGATTCCTATCGCGTCTTGGAAGATTACCGGGACACCCGTTTCAAACGCGCCTGCCCGGATAGCGGCAAAATGCTGGAGGCATATCTGCGAGTACGGCAGCAATACAAGGGCACTGATTCTTGGAGCAATATGCTGGCTCAGGTGATGCGCCAGATAGATTCTGGCAACCCAAATTTAGTAATAACAAACAAGCAGGGGGAAAAGTTTGACCTTGGTTCCAACGCTCAGCAAGTGACTCAGACCGATAGCACTTTGGAACAGTTGCGCAATGAAGGATTATCTCCTGCCGACGCCGCCGCTGCGGTCGCCGCTCTCAACAATGGGGATATCGCCACCTTGCTGGCTTTGGCTAAAAAATATCCCGGCAGCAAGACCATTGCCGACATGCTGGCGAAAGCCTGCTTAAAAGCGGGGATTTCTCAGCAAGATACCGCCGCGCTCATTAACGCCATCCGCACGGGTGATCTCCAAACCGTGGCTAACATTCTGAATAATTATAAAAATAATCCTGCCGTTGCCGGCGTTGCGGATGCTTTAAAAAATCTTGGAGTTCCCATACCTCCTCCAGGAGGGGCTTCTATCAATAACATCACCACTGATCCCAATACCGCGGCTGCTTACGTGGCCCAGTTGAAGAGTGAAGGATTATCCGATGCTGATGCGCAAGCGGCGATTGATGCATTCAAGAACCGGGATTTGAAGAAACTAGCTGAGTTGTTAAAAAAATATCCCAATAGCAAGACGTTGGCCGCACTGATGGAAACGCTGTGTGTTCAATTGGGTATGAAACCGGAAGATGCCAAAAAGCTGGTGGATGCAATTAAAACTGGCGATACCGCTACCATCAATAATATTGTAAGTAATTATAAATCATTGATTCCTGAGATTGCGGGTGTGATCCCTCCCGGTCCTGGCCCTGGCGGCCCTGGCGCAGGTCCCGGGCCAGTACCCTCTGGCCCGCTCTCTGATCAGATGAAAGGCCAGCGTGTTGACGATGATCCAGATTGGCCGGATCCGGTGTTTAATCCCTCGAAAAACGAAATCACCCAGGGGCCGATGTTCAAGCGCGTCTATTCCGATAAGAAAGGTGGACGCCTGATTGAAGAAGTTGAAATGAACCGTAAATTCCGAATTGACGGTGATAAATTAGGCAAAGCAGAAGTCACGATTGGTAAAAAATCCACATGGGCCATGACCATTCAGAAAGGTGGTTCAGGTTACCAGGTGTTGAACCTCAGCTTGGATGGTGGCGAAATTACGGTGACCGACTGGAAAGTCAGCGGTCAGGGGAACGTTATCAAGACCGGCACCGGCACCGAAATCGTGGTGGATTTCCCGGCCTCCGGGCGTTATACCATCTGGGCTAAGGGTACCACCAAGCCCAATAACTCGCGCTTTGAAATAGAAGAGCAAGTGGACTTTACCAAGTAAACTTCACCAAACGTGAACGATTACAAGCCCTCTGGAAATTTTCCGGAGGGCTTTTTCTTGAATCCGGGCGGGGTTTTATGCGTCAATCTTAACACTATGAATAACACGTCTTGCGGATCAAAATTACGGCGGCGTCATTTTTTGGCGGCAACGGGTCTGGCGGTGACTGCCCCCATGATTGTTCCGTCCAGCGTCTTTGGGGCGGATGGTGTTCCTGCTCCCTCCAATCGCATCACCATGGGTGTGGTGGGCTGGGGCATGCAGGGGCCGGGCAACACCGGCAATTTCCTGCGTGAGGTAGATTGTCAGGTGGTAGCCGTGTGCGATCTGGATAAAAAGCATCTGGAAAGCGCGGCCAATAAAATCAATGGCCAGTATAAAAATCAGGATTGTAAGACGTATCATGATTTCCGCGAGCTGATGGCCCGCAAGGATATTGATACCGTGATGCTGGCGGTGCCGGATCACTGGCATCTACTTGCCGCTCAGGAGGCCGCCAAAAACAAAAAGGACATTTACGGCGAAAAGCCGCTGGCGCGCACCATCGCCGAGCAGCAGGCCATCGTCAAGGCAGTGCAGGATAACAAACGTGTCTGGCAGACGGGTTCCTGGCAACGGTCTGAAGCGAACTTCCACAAGGCCGCTGAAATTGTGCGCAACGGCATGATCGGCAAACTCACCCGGGTTGAGGTCGGTTTGCCGAGCGGGCACTCTGATTTCGCTAAAACCAAGGATAAAACCGCCATCACCCAGCCGCCAGCGGAGCTGGATTACGAATTCTGGATTGGCCCATCCAAAATGGAGCCGTACATCGAAGCCCGTCTCCACAAAAATTGGCGCTGGAATTACAACACCGGCGGCGGTCAGTTGCTGGATTGGATCGGCCACCATTGCGACATTGCCCATTGGGGCATGGGTGACGACACGAAGATCGGGCCGATGGAAATTGAAGGCAAAGGAGAATTTCCGGCACCCGACGCGGTCTGGAACACGTGTACCACGTACCGGATTACGGCGAAATATCCGGATAATATTGTGATGACTATCGCCGGTGGCCACAAGGATATTCGCGGCGGCACCAAATGGATTGGCACCGATGGCTGGGTGTGGGTGAATCGCGGCGGAGCGTTTGAATCATCCAACCCTGCTTGGAGTGATTTCAAAACTCTTCCCGAGGAACAGCGAAAGATCAAGTTGATCAAAACCAAGGGGCATTATCGCAACTTCCTGGATTGCGTGAAATCACGCGAGCGCACCGTTGCACCGGTGGAAGTGGCGCATCATTCCGCCATTCCGGGTCACTTGGGGTTGATCGCCATGTTGGTGGGACGCAAGATCAAGTGGGATGCGCAGAACGAAGTGATCGTCGGCGATGCCGAGGCCAGCAAACTGCTTACCCGCGCCTACCGTCCGCCGTGGAAAATGGCGTAACTGTCGGCTTGAGGCGGCGGTAATTCTTTACGACCGGATCATGATGAGCATCATCTTGAATCGCTTCAAGGCTTTCACAGCGTGGGGTTGTTGGGCCGGCATGAGGATCATCTCGCCAGTGTGCAGATGATGCGGCTGACCGGCGATCAGGATTTCCACCTCCCCATCCAGCACCTGCACCAGGGCGTCAAAGGGCGCGGTGTGCTCGCTCAGGCCCTGGCCTTCATCGAAGGCAAAGACCGTCACGGTGCCGGTGGGTTGTTTGACGATTTCGCGGCTGACGATGGAGCCAGCTTGGTATTGCACATGGTCGGCCACGCGCGCGACTTGAGCGGCGGGCAGCCCCTTCGCTTTGGATGAGGTGTCTTTTTTCATTAAATCCATACCTGCAATATACCTCTGAACCCAATCGCCGCTGAGACCAAAACGAAAAGGTTTGATGGAGATCAAGAAACTGGTTATTTGCATCTCCCCAGGCAGACTTGCGCTTATTCCAGTGGACGGGGCAAATCCAAAGCGGTGTCGCCCGCCGTCCCTTTTTCCCCCGGCAGTTGCCACTACACCAAATTTTCCTATGGCGGAGCTATTGGGCACCTGCGGGCTGGTACCACATGGATTTCCAGTAGGCTTGCTCGACTTTATAGAAGTCTACCGGCGCAGTGGATTTGAAGTCCGCCGCCAAAATACCGTAGCGCCGCATCTCGCGGTACCACCCTTCGCGCGGAAGGAAGCCCGGCATGTCGAAGCGCTTGATTTTTTCCAGATGATCGCGGCCGGCCACCGCCATTTCCACCAGTTTCAGGTAGTCGGGATCGCTGGTGCTGGAGAAAACTGCGGCCCCGGTGGCCGGCTTCACGCAAATGCCCAGCCCGCCCGCCGCCTTGTCCAGCGGGGCCAGGGCCAACAGGGATTGGGCGGGGCGGCTCAGGTTGAAAACGCTGTGGCGGCTGTATTTGAGGCGCGGATCATCCATCGCAAACCGCCAGAAGGACATCCCCAATTCATCGGACATGGTGTGCGGGAGGCGTTTCTGCCCCTTGTGGCATTCCGCGCAGCGCTGATCCATGACTTGCGCCGCGGCCTTGGTGGCGGGCCAGTCTGTATCCAGGTGGATCTGCTGGTTTTCCTGGTAGCCGCCCACCGAACCGGAGCCCAACGCGGCGTAGGTACCGGGATAGGGCGAGCCCACCTCGGTCCACAGCCGCAGTCTGGTCTTCTCGGCTTCGCTGGCTTTGACGCCGTAGTGGGAACCATCGAGCATCTGGAGAATGCGGCTGGCGCTCGAACCCAGTTCGCGCGGGCCGTAATTGCTGCGGGCGCGATTCCGACCGTCCGTGAACAGTTGGTGAACCGTCATGTTGAAGTAGGCGTGCGAAAACATGGGGCCATGATCCCCCGATAGCAACACCTTGCCCGCATACGGCCCGCCGCGCGGCGTGGGGGTGGCGTCGTGACAATCCACGCACAGTCGGTTGAGGATCGGCTGGATGTCGCGCGGGAAATCCAGGACATCCGGGCAATCCTTGATGGGCTGGATTTTGCTGGCGGGCCGGCGCAAGGCCGCGAGGGACTTGCCCGGGATGTAACTCTGGGTGCGCTGCTCATGGCACCCCACGCAACTGGTCGTCTCCCCCGGTTGCACCGTCAAAAAGCTCTGCATGCGCTTGACGGCCATGTCGTGCTCATCCAGCGCGACAAAGAAGAGGCCCCGCAGCGCGGGAAGTTCCATGTAAGCCGAACCATCCGCCTCCACCGGCACCGTGCCCACAACACGCTCCAGGGTAAAGGACCCGCCATAGGTGAGCGGATCCATGCCGCCGGTGAAGTTGACCGGCTTGGGCAGCGTTTCCAGCACCAGCAGCTTCTTGATTTCGCCCGGCTTGACGCCCGCCAGGTTGCGGCCTTCATAGACATTGGCCATAACCAGCCGCCCCGTCGGTTCCTGGAGGTTCACGCCGGTGGGGACTACCAACTCGCGATCGTGCGCCACGATGGGGCGCGGCTCATGAATCAGGAAGCCGTCCTTGACCTCCTCATCGCTCAGCCGATACAGGCGATCCGATTGCCCCGCGCCTGTCAGCAACTGGATTTCCGGGCCTTTGGCCGCCATGAACGCCTCCTCGGAAAACGCCCAGGGATCGCGGTAATCCTCCGTGCGCGTGATGTAACGGGCCATGCCGTGTTGATCGGGGCCATTGCTGGGATCCACGACCACCAATGCGCCGGCATGTTCCGCCCGGCCATGACCCGGAGAGAAAATGGCGGCGATCCGGGGGGAACCGGGAATGGGCTTGGCGTCAATCATGACAATGCCGGGCCGCTGATTGCCAAAGTAAATCATCTGCCCGGTGCCATCTGGGTTGGTGGTCCAAAGATGGTGGTAATCCACCTGCGAGCGATCCACATATTCCCAGCGCTGATATATCAGGCGGCCATCCGGCAGCGCCCATGGCGTATTATCCTGCTCGTTGTTGGCGGAAATCATCCGGATGTTGGAGCCGTTGGCGTCGCAGCGGTGGAGCGTCGCCACTTGTGTCACCCAGCAGTTCACCCAGCGCTTGGCGCGCGTGGAAACGAACACCATGCCGCCCTCCGGCAGCCAGCAGGGCTCAAAATCATCGTAATCGCCCGTGGTGAGTTGCTTCAGGCCGGAGCCGTCGGATTGAATGGTGTACAGATGATAGTTCTCCCCGTTTCCCTTGCGATAGGAGAAGAGGATCGTCTTGCCGTCGTAATGCACAATCGGATCGCGCACTCCGCCCTCGGCATCCTCAACCAGCCAGGTCACCTTGCCGGTCTTCACATTCAATTTGCCCAGCTTCCCTCCCAACCGGTAGGCCACCCGCTTGCCATTATGCGTGAAGGGCTTTCCTTGCGGGTATTCCAGCTCGCAGTCCGAGTAATAGCCGATGTTGGCGTACCAATGGCCATCCGATCCGACCTTGCGGGTGGCGAAGACGATTTCCTCCACATCTTTCAGCGGACCAGCCAGGAACTTGGGCAGCAACTCTTCCTTAACCACGGTGGCCATCGAAGCTTCCGGAGCCTGGCTGGTTCCCAGATAGACATAGTCGTAAATAATCCAACTGCCATCATCCAGATTCAGCGCCAGCGTGTTTTCTCCCGGCTTCAGGCTGCCGGCGGGAATGGGGAACACCAGGGTGGCGACTTCCCCGACGCGGCCCGGGATATGCCCCACGCCCTTGCCTTGCGGGGCGCGCTGTTTGCCGATCTCCCGTCCGTTCAAGGACACGGTGAGCAACGGTTTCTTCAAGGAATCCACCTGCCCAACCACCAGGTAAACGGGCTGTGCCGGGATCTGCTTCACCGGGAATCGGATCGTAAACGTATGCGCCTTGCTGCCTGCCCATGTATCATGCGTGCTGGGATGAATGAACGGCCAGGCTTCCAAAGAATCCTTGCCCACGACAAATTCCACCGGCTTGGAAAATTCTTTGGAGAAGGCGGCGTACCCGCTACGCGTCAGGCCGAACTCCACCGAGGATTGGTCCGGCACGCCCAGGCAAAAGATCGTTTCCGCGCCCGATTTAGGCTGCGGGGCGGCCACCAAACGGGGCAGACCAAGCAATAAAACACCCAGGAACAGTGACTGGCACACTGTTTTCCGCGAACATGATGACGTATGGCTCATAAGGCGTAAACGCACTTTAGACGCATTTCACCGCACGTCCAGTCAAAGGAAATGAAAAATTCAGACACCGGCGCTCGGCTCGCATGGCAACATGGGAAGGCGCATTGCTTCAAAATCAGCGCACGGGTTACGGCTGGTTTTTGGGGACCAACCAGGCGGGAAGCGTTACTTTGAAAGCGGAATAATCCTTCTGAAACGAGCAACAGTGGGCAGGCGCGAGGCGTGATGCGCCAGCAAACGAAACAGCTTGGGTTTCATGGAGGTGGCCATGGCTCACCAGGGCTTTTCCGCGTGGTAATTACAGTTCGATGACCACCACTTCCGGACGGCAGTTGAAGCGTACGTTGAGCATGAAATAGCCGATGCCGGAGCTGACGTAGAGCGGGCCGCCCTTGCTCTGAAACAGGCCGTAATCGTATTCCTCCGACTCATAGGGAATCACCAGCGGACCATAGCCCGGAATGCGAACCTGGCCGCCGTGCGTGTGCCCGGCGAGGATCAGGTCAAACTTTTTATCCTCCAGATCGTCCGCCCAAGCAGGATAGTGCGCGAGGAGAATATTCGTGACGCCGGGTTGGGGCGCCGGTTGATATTTCCGGATTTGCGCCACTCCGTGAAGTTTGATTTTGCCACGAAATACGGTGGCGGTGTCATTGTGCAGCCACGCGCCGCCTTGGCGTGCAAAAGCCCGGCGGAATTTATCAAAGTCCACCTTGGCCCAGAAATCATGGTTGCCAGGCACGCCGTACATGGGCGCTTGGATTTTCCCCAGCAGTTCAAGGGCCTCGTCCAAGTGGCCGTCTTCCTCCACCAGGTCGCCGGTGAAGCAAACCAGATCCGGCTTGGCCTCGTTGATTTTTTCCACGACCCGTTGCAGGTAGGCCCGGTCACCCTTGTAATGCACGTCGGTGAAGTGTGCCAGGCGGCACCCAAGCGAACGGGATAACGGCAGAGACTTGACCTTGAGCCACTGCGGCTCAAGCAGCATGGAATCGCCAGCCAGAGCGGCCACCGGCAGAACAAATAGGCCCGCCATCAGCAGCTTGCGGCGGCTCACCCGGACGGATTTGGATGGTGATTTCACGTGACGCTATCAATCAGACAACGAATGCGGTGCCCGGGTTCAAATGAATCAGCGCGCCGCGAGCCGCCGATATTTTTGCTGTGCCCACGTCTGCCATTCAATCAGCTTCACGTTGCGGAAAGCGGGTTCTTTGAATTTTCCCTTGGCCAGTTTCAACGCTTCATCCGCAGTGATGGGGACGGTGCCAAGTTCGGCCAGGTCTTCCGGGCGAAGCCCGCGCGCAATGACCGCCTTCCACGCCGCGCTTAATTCCCCGTGCGTATCCACCAACAGCGTGCCCACCAGGGCGGAGACCACATCCCGGCGGTCGCGCGCCAGCTTGTTGTCATAGCGGAAATTCTGCTTCAGGTCGAAGGGCGAGAATTCAATATTGCTCACCTTCTTGTAGCGCGCATAGAAATCCGGGCGAATACTCATGCGCTCGATGGAATACCGCGTCGGCCCCAACGGATGCCCGCACGGCAGAAACCAGAGCCGCTGCCCTTCCTCGGACAAAATAAAATCAATGAATCGCTGGGCCGTCACTGCGTTGGGGGCGCCCTTGAGCAGGCAGATGCCATCCGGGTTGATGGCCGTGAAATCGTCGGGCAACACAAAGGTCATATTGGTGCGTCCCGCCATGGCCACTTGGGTGAACCCATAAAAATCAATCGCGAACCCATACACCGTCTCCCCCATGGTGACATCCTTGGCGGTGGTGGGGGAAAGCCGGTCGAACTTGCGCACGTTGCCACCGATGCGCGCCAGCACGTTCCAGCCCTTGTCCCAGCCGAACGCCTGAAGGAACGCCTCAAACATGGAATTCATGGTACCGCTATTGCGCGGATCGCCCGCGCCCACCAAACCAAAGAGTTTCGGTTGGCTCAAATCTTCCCAGCGCCGCACCAGTGGCAGATGGGAGATTTCCTGGAGCCGTGTGTTTTGCAGGATGCCGAAGGAGGAAAGCGCCGCCGCATACCAGTTAAACTGCGGATCGTAAATATCCAGCCCGTGCAATTTCTCCGGCACTCCTTGCAGGGACTCCGCCGCCGGTCGGTAGCTCAACGTCATTTTTTTATCCATCAAGAGCAGATAAGGCTCCACCCCGCCGCCAAAGAAACAATCCATGCCAATGCCGTCCGGCTTCCGGGCGAATTCCGATTGAACAAATTTCAGCGCATCGGTGGTGCCGCCGACATCCCGCCATTCCACCGCGACGGCGGTGCCGTAGCGCGCCTTGTGCCAGCGAGAAAAGCCGCGTTCAAACTCAAACCGGATCGGACCGCTATGCGGGGTGATGATGATGAGGCGCGCCTCCTCGGCGCGCAGACCGCCCGCCAGAAAGACAATCGCGACCAGCATGGCAAGCCAGGTGTACACGCCATGGCCGACCAATGGCATGAAAGCGGAACGCCCCGCAGCGGTGCAGCCCCGTCCACCAGCACGATGAGTAACAAACATGGGAAAACCAATACCGCTCAAACCGGCGGAGAGCAAGCCGCAAGCGAACCGCCGCGCGTTGAAAAAACTCCTGACTCCAGAATTCCATCTTCTGGCCCAATCTTTTCCACGGAGCTTTTTGCAACAATTCACGATTGATTCTCCATCGGGAGCGGCGTAGGCTCGCCCTCGATGAATAGCGAGCGGAAAACGATTTTTTCCAATTAAACAAAAAACCTGAAAAACGTATTATCTCCACAATTCGTATGAACGATAACCTCGCCAAACTGCTCAGCACCTTGGCAATCTGGACCGCCACTGCGTTAATTTTTATTTTGGGCTTCTTCAAATGTCCCGTGAATGGATTTGCAGTGTTTGTTTGGGGAGGCATCGGAATGGGGCTGGCTTTTGCCCCCGCTATTGCCACCACTGCTATTTGGAAGCATCGAGAAACACCAACATCTCCTAACTCTACCGATGCCCCTCCTAAAAAAAACTGAAACCGTGAGTGCCGCCACCCGACAATTTCTGGTGCAGCCTTCGATCTTTGACAGGCCAGCGGGTGCAAGTCCCGCCT
>JBAXGN010000080.1 GCA_037139415.1 Verrucomicrobiota bacterium
GGCCATTAAGGCGGGCCGGCTGGTGGAACCCATTAAAAAAAAGTGAACCGCTGGCGAGGCATTACCTCCGGAACACCGTCCAATTAACCCAATGCATCCTGAAAGGATGCCAGAAACCGTGCCCGATAAGGTCCCATGCCCATGGGCGACATCGTTTTGCAGTTGACCGATGGGGGCGTTTTAGGGATGGTAGTGCCATGATAACAAACTGGCACCCGAAAACAATGAACGGGAAAGGCGTTCAAGAATACTGTTCGGGCTTGCACTAAAAGCATGCGAAAGAAATTGACCATTTCGTCGGTTATCGTCGTGGGCATTGCTGTCGTCTTGTTTGCCTGGCTGCGACCAGCATACAAAGACGCTCGCACGAACCAATGCATCAATTATCTGCGGCAGATTGATGCCGCCAAGCACCAGTGGGCGCATGAGAATCATAAGTCGGCAGGCGAGGTCGTGACGTGGAGTGATTTGGTGGGGCCGCAGAAATCTATGCCGACGATGGTTGAATGTCCATCGGGCGGCACTTACACCCTAGGCAGGGTCGATGAGGGGCCGAGTTGTTCCGTTCCGGAGCATAGACCGCCCGAACTAAACGCTCCAGCGAATGGCGCTTCGCGCCATCGCTGAGTTTGGATCATTAGCCCATACCAACGCCTCAAGGATTGTTCTTAAAGCCATTCCCCCAACCTCTCTGGCACCTGCTCCGGGGTGCATTCGTCTTTTCTCCGCGTTTCCGGTGGTCGCGCCCCGTGCCCCTCGCGACCGGACCGGCTACACTCTGTCAATCCTCTCGGATTGAGGGAATCCAATCCATCATCCCGCATGGGATGAAAAAAATCTCTTAAAACCGGCAATTAAAGCGGCTATAGGCATTCGTATGCTTGGAAAGGTAATATTATGAGTACATTTGATCCAAATATCCCGGCGGACGATGCCATTGCTTATGCCGCCGATCTGCGCAGACAACTCAACGCCCTCAAGGCCCTGCATGACGCCCAGAGCGCCCTCATTAGCGCACTGGCCGCGCAAATCGCCGCCATCCCCGCCGGACCGCCCGGACCGCAAGGCATTCCCGGCAATGACGGCCAGCCCGGCCAACAAGGCCCAATGGGCGAGATCAGCGCGCAGAATCTGGCCGACGCCCTGAACAACCTCAGCGCGGCCATCCTGGCCAACAGCAGCGCCAACAGCAACAGCGTGGCCACGATGGACTGGACCGTGAGCGATCCGCCCACGCAATGGGAGGTGGGCACGATCTTGAATACGATCAATGCCCTGATCCTGGCCTTGCGCCGGTCGGCCTAGTGACGGAGGAAGCGGTTGCCCGTAGCCGTCGAGGTAAGGAGACGGATTGCTTGCGCGCCGCGAAAAATCATTCCCTTGCTGGGAAATGAGGGTATAGTGGCTGCAAATGAAGATTGTTCACGAATGCTGCTAAGCGCCATTGCAGGTATGATCACTACATTCACAGTCTGTTCATGGTTGCTCGTCGGACTCGGTGTTGGGATGACTATTTGGTTGTACCCGAATCCCATCGCGTTTGTTCCATACGTCCTGCTTGCTGTAGCCATTAGGTCCGCGCGTCGTCTTGGGACGCGAGCAGTGGTCCTCGTGCTTACGCTGGCTTCAGTGTGCATCGGTTTTTGGTATTTCTGGGATGCCGCATTTATTCGCCTTTCCACCATGAACTTCATCCCATTTCAGGTTGCGATTGGCGAATCATTGGTTGCAGGGGGCGCGTTAATTGTAGTTTGGCGCGCTGAGAGAATGACACATGAAACCGGTGATGAATAACCATTCGGCTACAGGCACGCAGGGACCGCGTCCACGAGCCTTTTCGCATTGACCCGAGGGGCCTTTTGTTCCTGGAGGTCCGCCGGGTAGCGGCCTTCCATGGCGTAGAATTGCTGCACGTTCTGCCGGAGCGCGACTTCTTCGGCGTTGGCGCGGCGTGCGGATGGTGGCGCGGGGTTCTTTCGGTGAAGCGAGGTTCGGGGAAGTCCCAGCTTGGCCGAACCCCGATTCCGTTCTTGGCTTGGTTCAGATTTCGCGTCGTTTTTAATTCCATTTTGGCTGGGACTTTGGCATAACCTCGCGCCATGCATGATTTTAATTATGTTGGGAATGAGTTGTACTGCGAAGCCGTGCCGGTGAAAACGCTGGTCAAACAGCACGGCACGCCGCTGTATATTTACTCCCAGCACACCATCGAAGCGCATTTCGGCAAGCTGCACACGGCGTTGGCATCGCTGGATCACCTGATTTGCTTTGCCATGAAAGCGAACTCCAATCAGGCCATCCTGCGCACTTTGGCCAAGGCCGGCAGCGGGTTTGACATTGTCAGCGGGGGCGAGTTGCAACGGGCCATGGCGGCGGGGGGTGATCCGGGCAAATGCGTGTTTGCCGGCGTCGGGAAAACCGAGGGCGAGATTGAATTTGCCATCCGCCAGGGCATTTACTGCTTCAATGTGGAAAGCGAGCCGGAATTGATTCGGATCAACCGGGTCGCCGCCCGCTTGCGGAAGGTGGCGCCGGTGGCGGTGCGGGTGAACCCCAACGTGGACGCCCATACCCATGCCAAAATCACGACGGGCACTTACGAAAACAAATTTGGGATTGCGATTGAAACCATCGAAGGCGTTTATGCGCGGGCCAGCCGGCTGAAGCATTTGCGGTTGCGCGGGCTGCAAATGCACATCGGATCGCAATTGACGGAGACCACGCCGTTTGCCGAGGCGGTTAAAAAAGTTGCGCCGTTGGTGGCGCGGCTGGCGGCTAAATATCAATTCGAGTTCTTCAGCATTGGGGGCGGGTTGGGCATTGTGTATCGTTCCGCTTTGGCCAGCGGCAAGGCCGCCTGGTGGCGCGGGCCGGAGGGGCGGGGCATTTTGACGCCGGCGAACTATGCGGAGGCCGTGGTGCCGTTGCTTAAACCGTTGGGGCTGCGGATACTGATTGAGCCGGGTCGTTTTATCGTCGGCAATGCCGGCATCCTCGTTACGCGGGTGGAGTATTTGAAACAAACCGGGAAGAAGAATTTTGTGATTGTGGATGCGGCCATGAATGACCTGATCCGTCCGGCGTTCTATGATTCGTATCATGAGATCGTGCCGACCGCCAAAAGGCGCGGCGCACTCGTCCAGAGCGACGTGGTGGGGCCAATCTGTGAATCCGGCGATTATTTTTGTAAAGATCGTCCGTTGCCCAAGGTCGGGGAGGGGGATTATCTGGCCCTGTTGAGTGCTGGCGCCTATGGTTCTGTGATGGGGTCCAACTATAACACCCGGGCCTTGCCGGTCGAGGTGCTGGTGAATGGCGAACAATCGGCAGTCGTCCGCCAGCGTCAACCGGTGGACAAAATTTGGGAACTGGAGAAGGTGCCGGATTGGCTGAAGTGACGCGCGAATTGTGGCGGTGTGGTCGAACGTGCAACCGTGAAACCGAAACTCGACATCAAGCGGTATGCCAAGCGGCTCAAGCAACTCCAGTTGGCCTTGGCCGCCGCCGGGAGAGTCGGTTGCCGCCGGGGGACGTGCGAGAGCATTCATCGGCTGCGTGTGATTTTGCGGCGGGTGCGGCTGTATTTGCGCCTGGGCCGCTTTCTGTTCAAGGGTGATGACGTAAAGAATTTTAACCGCTGGTCCAAGCACACCTCGGATGTGTTGGGGCCGGTGCGTGATCGGGATATGGCGCTGGCATGGTTGAGAGAGCATCCGGTGGCGCAAGGTCTGACGCTACGCGTCCAAGCGCAACGCCGCCAGTCATGGGAAGCCGCCCGCAAACGGCTGAAAGACATGCCCGCATTTCCCACCGTCAAAAACTGGAAACACGGTGATCAATCAAAAGCCGGGAAAAAGTTGTCCAAGCGTCTTAGCCGTTCAATTCAGATGGCGCGCGAAGTGGTGATTGTCTATAAGGAGCCGTTCGATCCACATCATTCAGAAGGCTGGCATAAACTGCGTCGCGTGGTCCGGCGTTGGCGCTATCTGCATGAACTGCAACGTTCCAAACAGGAATTAAAAACCGACGCAATTCTGTCGGCGCAACTAGCCCTTCAGGAGCAACTGGGGGAAGCGCAGAACCTCAACGCCGTATGGCTGATGGTTCGCGCCGCCGCCCCGGAAGCGTCGGCGGGGGAAATCAAAGTGCTGCTGGAGCAAGAGCGGCAGGACTGGCTGATCAAGGCGCAGGCGGCTTTGACGGCCTTGCAGCGGCAGACGCAAATTGACTGAGAGCGGCACGCTATTTTCCAGCGGTGCCGCTGGTTTCCAATCCCCGCATGGTGCGTACCGTCCAACCATTTCTGGTCACCGTGATGGTGAAGGCCCCTTGCTCATGACCATAGAGGACCGGAATCCCGGTTTTGGAAAGCCGCTCGCGCAGGTTGGGACTGGCTCGTGCCGAGGCGGGAAACACGGAATCGGCCAGGAGTATGATTTTGGGCTGAATGGCATCCAATAAAGGTCCGGCCAGCGGTTCACCGTCTTCCAACATGCCGGCCACCACAATGTCCGCCTGCAAGTCGTTTGGCGGATGGCGTTCCAGCAACGCGCTTTGACCGCGCCGGCCCAGTTCAAACAGAAACAGCAGCCGGGTGCCTCCCATCTCCGCGCGCAGCACAAACGAGGAATCATCGGATCGTGAAAAGTGATCATCCGCCTCTGGGTGCATGACATGGAAGGGGCCAAACGTATCGCCACTGATGAGTTCGTACTGGCCTGGGATGCAGGCGGCCAGGTCTTGTTTAACGCTTTGGTAGGCTTTGGAACGGAACGCCACCGGACTGGTGTACATGCGCGCCGGGAAAAAGTTCGTCGCGATGACCATCGCGCCGCCCACCTGCCGGGTGTCGCCATGGGTCAGCAGAAGGGCGGAAAGCCTGTCCCACCCGCGCGCGAATAAGAAAGGTTTTATCATCCACTCGGCCACATCGTGTGAGCCGCAATCCATCAACATTTGGTCCCGGCCATTCCGCCCTTCATAAAATACCGCGTGACCGCTTTTGAATGGCAGCACGGTAAATCGCGCCTGAATTGACTCTGGACGGACGAGACCACCCCAGGACAGCCATAGCGCGACGAGCAGGATTGGCAAACCCGTTCGCCAGCGCCATGGGGCGTGGAATAACCAGCCGGTCAACAGTAGAACCAATAAAACGTAGAATACTGCAATGAAGGCAAGTCCGGGTTCCGTGACATAAAACCAACCACCCGGACATTCCGCCAGCCACCGGCTGATTTCCACCATGCATTTCATCAGGCCCCATCCGCTGTGGTTGAATAGCTCCGCTGCTGAGGGCAACCAAGCAGTCAGAAACAAGGTGGCGATTCCGCACGCCAGCGCGATGCTGCTCAGGGGGACAATCACCAGATTCGCCAGCAGGCTGATTGGAGTCACAAGATGAAAGTATTGCGCAATAATCGGCAGAGTGCCTAAAAACGCCGCCAGGGAGGTTGCCAGGCTGGTTCCGAGGTGGCGCAAGGGGGATTCCAATGCCCGCTGCCAGGCTGGTCGCAAATCGTCTGGCAACAATGGGTCGGGTTGGAAAAGTCTTTTTTGCCAGCTTTCCAGTGGCGGCATGAACAAGGCAATGCCCAGCACGGCCAGGAATGAAAGTTGAAAACTGACTTGGAAAAGTTGTTGTGGTTGCCAGAGCACGATGATTCCGCCGGCGGCAAATAGGGAATTAAGCAAGTTGGAAGGGCGCTTCAATGAATAGCCTGCCAGCAGCACCGTGGCCATGATGGCGGAGCGGATGGCGGAAGGTTGCCAGCCGGTGACTCCGGTGTAGAACCAGATCAAGGGTATGACCAGCCAGCCACGCAACCAACGCGGCATATACATCACCTTGAATACGGCGAGGAGCATGGCTGCGATCAGCGCCACGTGCAATCCGCTGATGGCAAAAATATGCAAGGTGCCGGTCCGCATGAAGGCATCGGATACCTCGTCGTTCAAACCCGGTTTCCAACCCAGCACCATGGCCCATTGCAAGCGCAACGATTCATCCTCTTCCGGCAGACCCTTGCCCATGGACGTGCGCCCCCATTCGAGGAATCGTTCGGAAAACGGCAACCGGGCCAGGGCGTGATTCGTTGCCGCCAGTCGCCAGCCGTCTGGGGTACGGATGTTCAGTTGGTGATAAATCCCTTGCCAACGCAGGTAGGATTGGTAATCGAATAATCCAGGCACCGGCGGCGGGGGAGGTGGTTGCATGGTGCCTTCAATTTCCACCACTTGACCGCTGAAAAACACGGCTGGGAGTTGTCCGGTTGTTCGGGTGATTACGCGTCCGCGTGCCGGCTGCCAATCCTGGCGAAGCAGTTTGATGGCCTCCACCTCGATTTGCACGGTGGTCCGCCAGATGTCCTCCGGGTCATGCGGAATGGCTTTCATGGACGGCATTTCCAGCAGGGTACCGCGCACGGTTACCGGTTCGATATGAGTTCCGACCAAGGCGCGCAAATCCTCCGGATGCCACACGGATTCACGCCAGGTCAGGTTGCTCCAACCAAAGAATACGGCGCTGGCCCACAGCAACCACGTCCGGCGATTTGGCAAATAGACCGCCGCCATGACGCACAGGCTGGCCACCGTCAATGGCCAGGCGACCAGGATGGTCGCGTAGCGTGCGACCAGAATCCCGACGGCGAAACAACTCGCCGGCACGATGAGCGGATATTTGATCAAGCGATTATGGACTTGGAACGATTCACCGATGGTCGCTGGTCGTGGTTTTAATCCCCATCCTCGTGTCAGGACTCAACTTGGTTTGCCGCCGCACAATTCACGGCAAAGTTGGCGCAAATTGAGGCCGGACAACGGATACTCCCTGGCCTCGCCACGTGGTTTCCCCAAGAGGAGCGCACCGGCGCGCCAATCGCCCGGTCGCAGTCCACCCGGCAACGGAACCGTCGCGGCCAGCGTTTGATCCACGGCTTCGCACTGGAGGCAGAGACAGGCTTCGGCGTCATTTTGGGTCAGCCAGGTCACGGCTTCCCGCAGCACCGATTCCTGGGCGGGACTTTCGGAGATCAGGCATAACACCGGGCCTTTCAAGCGGTAGCGGATGCACAGTTCGCCGATGACCGTGCTGGGCAGCGTGTACGTGAACAAGGTGGGTTTTGGGGTTTGCAAAAAACGCACATCCGTCGCCAGGGAACCGGCGCAGGTTTCCACACAAACCCCGACGCGCTCGCGACGGGCGGAATCCCATCCTTCGAGGCCACTTTCCAGAAGTTCCGCAGCCATGAGTCCCAGGCGGCACATCAGATCCATGCGCGCAATGCGTGAGGAGTCCGAGGGAAAAAACCAGGACCAATGCAGTTCGGTCAGGTCGCCCCGTTCAAATGAGGCGGCTAACTTCGCCGGCCAGGGACGCAGGCCGACTTGATCGTTGCCATGTCCTTCAGGCCCCAGGTAACTTGCGGCAAGGATGACAGGAGAATTCATGACGATTCCAGGTTAGGCGAGTGCTTTGGCGGTCAGGTTTTGCGGTTGCTCTAATACGAGCGCCGCGTTTGTGCCGCCAAAACCACAGTTAATTTTAAGGGCGTACCGCACGCGTGTGCCGTGTTGCGGCTGGCTCAGCAAGGAAGCCGGCGCGGCGGGATCGCGTTCGCGCAAGCGGGGGGTGCCCGGTAAAAGCCGGGTACGCAGGGCAATCAGGCAGACAATTGTTTCGATAATTCCGGCAGCGCCAAGGCAATGACCGAGCATCCCTTTGCTGGAACTGAACGGCGGTACGTTCTCCCCGAAAACTGTGCGCATGGCCAGGGACTCCATGGCGTCGTTATACGGGGTGCCGGTCCCGTGGGCGTTCAGGTAATCAATCGCATCTGGTGCAATTGCGGCACGGGCAAGCGCGCGTGTCATTGCGAGCGCCAACCCTGCGCCGTCACGCGATGGTCCCGTCAGATGGTTGGCATCATTGCTGACTCCCCAACCAAGAATGCGCGGGGCAGGGGATGCCAGTAAATCTTCCCGGACCAAGAGCAAGGCCCCCGCGCCCTCTCCCAGGCTGAGGCCCATACGCCCGGCATCAAACGGATGGCAGCCATCTGGTTCAAGCGATTTGAGCGTGGAGAATCCAGCCAGCACAAAGTGGGAGATCAAATCCACGCCCACGACTGCGACTACGTCGGCTTGCTCTCGTTGGATAAGCGTCGCCCCTTGCTGGATCGCCAGCAGGCCGGAAATGCAGGCGGCGGAAACGCACTGCACCGGACCGGCGATGGACCATTCCGCCGCCAAATCCGCCGCTAATAAAGCGGGATGCCAATGACGCTCCGCGAGCGGGGAACCGGCGGTGTGGTTGAGTTTGCGTTCCAACGCCTCAATATCCGCCTTGGTCGTGGAGAGCACCAAGCCGCGGCGGGTTGGGTTGATGGATTCAAAGAACGGGAGCGCCTCAAGGCAGGCTTGGCGCAAGGCATCCAAGGATAACAAAAAGGCACGGGCATCGGCGTATGCCGGACTTGTCGAGCGCAGCGTCTCAAGAACACTTTCCGGCACCCATCCGCCGACTGCCGATTGATAACCCCGGTGTGCCATGCGCTCATTATGCCGCAGCCCACTGGCATTGGCAGTGATGGCAAGTTCCAGTCCGGCAATCCCGGTGCCCAAAGCCGAGACAACCCCGCAGCCGGCGATGGCAACCGGAGAACTCACGCCGGTTGTTTCCACAAGGGTTCCCATGCTTTGAACCGCTCGACCAGATACCCTGGCCAGGTCAATAACAGTTCCCCGGTGATCGAAGTGAACACCTGGGTGGTGCTGCCGGTCACTAACAAGGCGCGATCCGCTTGCCGCCGGATTTCGTATTCAAAGTCCAGTTTGGCGGCCTCTGATTTTAGCAACCGGGCGGTTACTTCCAGCACATCCGCCATCCGGGCGGAGGCCAGGTAATCCACCTGTAGCCGCACGACCGGGGCGGGCGTGTTCTGGGCGAAAAATTCTGTGTAATCTATCCCATATTTTCGGCCAAAGGCCCGGCGCCCTTCCTCGAAATAATTCACATAATGACCGTGCCATACCACCTGCATGGCATCCACTTCATTGAAACGAACGCGCACCAGGGTCGTTTCTTCCAGGAACGGCAGTGCGGGAGCCCGGCACCGGCGGCCAGCCACATTTTTCAAGCGAATTGGTTGCGCGGTATTCATGGTCCTGGGAACGCGAATGTTCAACTCAAACTACGGGCGCGTGTGTGCGGCCATCAGTTCTTATCGGCGGTTGAATTCATGGCGACGGATGGCACTGGCGCATCTGCCTTCAGTTTTTCCGTCTGTTTCTCGTTCCAAGTGATGATGCCCGCGCCCAGCATGATCAAGGAAACGCCAATCCAGCGGGCGGGGGTGACATGTTCCTTCAAATACAGCACTGCGGCCAGAGTGGTCACCACGAAACTCAAGGAGGTGAGCGGCCAGATAAAGCTGATGTCCTTTTGACTCATAAGGTAGAGCAGGCAGGCAAAAAACACCGCCTCGAAGAACACGCCCAACAGAATCTTGATATTGACCACCCCTTTGAGAAAGAGGGGGAGAATATTGACCAAGGTCACGTCGCGGCCTTTGCAGATCCCGTCAATCCCATCTTTGAGCAGCACGACCCCGATGGCTTCACAGACCAGCCCAACAAATAAAATCACAAGTATTTTCGTCATATCACAAATCCTGATAGCGTATGGTTTGAATGCGTAGTTGGTCCACCAGCGTCCTTACTCGTGGGCTTACCAGCGCATCCAGTTCGTGTTTAAAAGTATCCAATGAGGGATGAGAGTAAAGCTCATACGTTCCCGGCGTGAGTTGGGGCAAAAGCCCAAGGACATACGCCTCGTCCACATGCGCATCCTGCAATTGGCCAAACACGGCATCGGTAAAGCGGATGCCACGCTGTTGCAGTGCGCGCCGTTGGCGGGCGGAGAGCACGGCAAAAATCCACGAATGCAACGCGCGTTGGAAAAATCGCCCTGAAACCGCCCGCAAATTGGGGCGCAATGGTTCGTTAGTCAGGCGGAAGTGGCGAATGCCCCACCGCTGCGCGTTTTCCATCAGGATGCCGAAAATGACCGGTTGCATGTGCAGATGCATGTGGCCATTCACATGGTCCATTTTGAGGCCGGTCGCCGCGAACTTTTGAAATTGCGCCTCGATTTCCCGCCGCAATGGTTCGCGCAGACGGCGTTGGAAAAAATAGTTGAATCCCAATTTCACCGGGTCAGTGCCAAAATATCCCTGCGCGTCCACCAGACCGGAAAGCGCGGATTGGCTGAGCGCCGCGCGGCCCATGATTAGCACCAGGTGCAAACCCACGCCCAAGGACGGATTTGCTTTTGCCAATTGCACCGCGCGGCCCGCCTCCGGTTCATTGACCATGAGGCTGGCACTGGTCAGGATGCCTTCGTGGTGCGCTTGGATAATGGCGGTATTAATGCTGGCGGAACGACCCAAATCATCCGCATTGACGATGAGTCTGCGCGCGGAGTCAGGGCGTGCCATAGGTGGATTGGCTGATGCCACACATAAAACGGCACCAAGCGCGGAGGATTAACAGGATTTTGTGCCCTTTGCTGAGCTTGACGGGAACCGAGCTAAAGACGTCAAACCGGTGCTGTTCCAACTTTTTCAGCAATTGCCAATATACCGAGCCCATCAATTCGGCGGCCACCATGGCCCGGCGTTCCCCTTCCGGAAGCGTCGTGCGGGCGAGTTGATAGTAATGCCGTGCTCTGGTCGCGACCGTGGTGGCCACTTGCTGATAACCGGGGGAATACTGGTGACTTAAAATGTCTGCCGGTTTTACCTGATGTTGTTGCAATAATTCCAAGGGCAGATAAATGCGACCGCGGTTGGCATCGGTACTGACATCGCGCAGAATGTTGGTAAGCTGCAAAGCCTTGCCCAGATAAATGGCATAATCGGTGCAGGCCGGGTTTTGGTACTCGAAAATTCGGATACTGAGCAAACCGACTACGGAGGCCACGTGGTAACAGTACTTTTCAAGCTCCTCAAGGGTGGTGTACCGGAGGGTATCCAGATCCATTTCACAGCCGAGAATCAGGGCGTCAAAGTGTTCGAAGGAAAGACCATAGCGGGCGATGACGGGTTGGAGTTCCTGATTGACTGGGAATTGCGGTTTGCCGCCGGAATAAGCCAGTTTCAGATCCGCACGCCATGCCGCCAAGCGCGCCCGCCGTTCCGGGGTGGGAACCGTATCTTCGTCCGCAACGTCATCGACTTCCCGACAGAAGGCGTAAAGCGACGCCATGGCCGCGCGCTTTTCCCGGGGCAACATGACAAAGGCCAACGCTAGGTTGGAGTTGCTTTTGCGGGTGATGGCTTGGCTGGACTGCATGTGGCCTGACAATTGGAACCACAGCCTGGGTGACTAGGCGGGGGGAGGATTTACCGATTCATCCTCCCGCACTGGCGGCAGCCCGCCGGTATCTGCCAGACTGGGGTTACGCGGCCGGTGTTTACGGTATTTGCGGCGTCGTTTGCCGAATAAGCGAAATCCGCCGGAAGCAGCATTCTCAAGTTGATATGGATTTTTCTCAGGCTCCACATTGTCTTGCCCGGTGGCGTACCTGTTTCGGCGGGTAAGATATACCAATAGGAATAGCAAAACGCCAATGGCTAACGCCACTAGCACTACGATTCCGACCTGCCACATGGCATCGCTCTGTCCGCCAGTTTGTGTGCGGACTATCCCCTCAACTTCGGGTGGGGGCGTATATTTAAATGCTGCGCCTAGTATCATTTTGCCTGATCCTTTCCAATCAGGTTGGTGTCTTCTTCGCTTTCCACACCGGTACTCAGGTCCAATCGTTGCATCCGGTATCGTAAAGCATGCCGGGTTATCTTCAACTGTTCGGCGGCTTTAGTCAAACTGAACTTGTTCTTTTCCAACGCCGCTGTAATGAGTTCGCGCTCGTAGTTGGACAGGGCGTCTTCCAGTGACAAATCCATAGTCACCGGCGTCACATCTTCCCGTCGCAGGCGCATTTCTAGCCGAAAATCGGGCAGGTTGGCCGCTTGGATTTCGGTTGAAAACTCCAGAATAACCGCCCGTTCAATGACATTGCGTAATTCCCTCACGTTTCCCGGCCAGTGATGGCCCATTAATTTTTGCTGGGCGGAGGCACCGATAGTCTGGATGTGCTTCTTCATTGCCAAATTGAACTGCTTGAGAAAATGATCCGCCAGCAATACCACATCTTTGCCCCGTTCCCGCAGTGGCGGGGGGCGCAGTTGCACGACGTTGAGACGATGGTATAAATCTTCTCGGAAATGGCCTTCTTGAATGGCCTGGATGATGTCCCGGTTGGTAGCCGCCAGCAGGCGCACATCCACGCGGTGCTCCTCGTTGCCGCCGACGCGGGTAAAGGAGCCATCTTCAAGGAAACGCAGCAGTTTGGCTTGCAATGGTCGGCTCATGTCTCCGATTTCGTCCAGAAATATGGTTCCGCCATTGGCTTCTTCCACCCGCCCCAGCTTTTGCCGGATGGCACCGGTAAACGCTCCTTTTTCATGCCCAAACAGTTCGCTCTCAAGCAGGTTCTCAGGAATCGCTGCACAATTGATGCGAACATAATTGGCTTCACGCCTGGCGCTCAGGTGATGCAAGGCACCGGCAATGAGTTCCTTTCCAGTGCCGCTTTCGCCCAGAATAAGCACGGTGGCGTTGGAAATGGCCACCGTTTGGATCAGCTTTTTCAGGTCGCTCATGCGCTGGGAATCCCCGATAATATTCTCCAGTCGGGCAATTTCAGATGTTTTGGCCCGTAATTCGGCATTTTCCTGCAATAAACGATAGCGCTCGGCACAATTCGCGACGGCGTGTAACAGTTCTTCGGGCGCAAATGGTTTGGAAAGGTAATTCATCGCGCCGGCCTGGATCGCCTCGACCGCCAGTTTAGGTGTTGCGTAGGCCGTGATCATCAGCAGTGGCAAACGGGGCCAGCGTTGGTGAGCCTGGCGCAGAAATTCATAACCGCTCATGCCGCCCAGCCGCGCATCGGTGATGACCATGAAGAATTCATGGGTGGTCAGTTGTTGGAGAGCTGCTTCAGCCGATTCCACCGTCTCCGCCAGATAGCCCTCCGCGCTGAGCGCTGCGTGCAGCGAAAGCCGCATGTTTTTTTCATCGTCCACAATCAGCAGCGGGGGAAGCGGTTGGTTATGATTCATATTCTGATTTCTTGATTGGCTTTGGTCGGAAACTCCAGGATAAAACGCGCGCCTTTATCCGGCACGGATTCCACGCGGATGGTGCCACCATAAATATCCAAGCTCCGGCGTACAATGGCGAGGCCCAGACCGGTGCCTGTATGTTTGGTCGTATAATAGGCTTCAAATACTTTTTCAACCCGATCGGGGGGAATTCCGGGGCCCGTGTCCTCGATTTCCATTAGCACACGATTTGCCTGGGCGTGTACGCGCAGGCGAATTTTACCATGTCCATCCATGGCTTCGCGTGAGTTTTTCAGAATGTTCACCAGAATCTCTGACAAGTGTCCCCGCTGCATCATCAGGATGGGCAGGTTTGGCGGAAGGTCACGTTCGATGGTCACGGCGTACTGAGCCGCCGGTGGGAAAACGCGCTCGATGGCGTTTTCCAATTCGGCAGACAGGTCCAGTTTTTCGACCGGCGATTGGGTAAGCTTGGAATAGCCGAGGAGTTCGGTGATAATTCGATCCGCCCGTTCCACCTCTTCGCGGATAATTCCAATTTGTTGTTTGGCCGGTTCGGTGGCGGGGTTCAGCATTCGTTGCAGGTTAAAGGCGGCATTGTTGATGATGCTGAGCGGATTCTTGATTTGGTGCGCCACTTCGGCGGCCAACCGCGCGGCGGCATTCAATTGCTCCTGGCGCAAGGTGAACTCGTGACTTTCTTCGACCGCCACCCGTTGCTTTTCAAACAAGACTTGCAGCCCGTAGCAGATGAACGTCATGAAAAATAAAATGATCAATCGCATTAAAAACGGTTCCGTTGGGTTTTCCTGGATGCCCAATCCCAGCGAGCGCCCTGTCGCCGCGTCGAACGGGAAGGACTCATATTGGTTGAAGGTTACATCCAGGATTCCCGCGAGCAAATAGCACCCGCTTACGGCGAAATTCATGGTCAATTGTTGCGCGGCCAGCGGAATGCTCAGGGCGTTGCGCAGAATCAGGGCGGGGAAAAACCAATAGAGAATGCTGTCAAAACCATTGGTGATGAGCGTTAACGATGCCAATAACAGTCCGTCCAGCAGCCCGCTGATAAACATCAGCCACTGCATTACCGCCAGCGGAATACGATGCATCACGATCAGCAGGGCCGCCGCCACGATATTGAACCCCACGTAAGGCAGGAAAAACTTTTGGATGCCCTCGAAGGCCACCTCGCGCGTGGTTGAGATCGCGCCCATCCAGTTGGTGGAGTACAAATAATGGGCTAGCACCGTGAGCAATACCAATTTCACCGGCAACATGATTTCCCGCTCCACCGTGCGCAATTGCTTGGCCTGCCGCGCGGGATCGGGTGGCGGCGGACGCAACAACTCCAGCAATTGCTGCAGCGTCGTCAGCCGCGTGATGGAGGAAAAGGAAAACATGTTCCTGTCATTCCAGGAAATCCAACACCACCGGTGCGTGCGCTGTTTTGCCGTTCTTGGCGGTGAACAGGAGGCCGTGGGGATCCGCCTTTACCGTCGCCACTCGGTCGAATCCCGTCGGAATTGCTGCTACGCCAAGGATATAGGGGATGGAGAACGGTTCATCTGGTTTCAACTGAATTGCGGTTGGCAGTCCTTTGTGTGCGAGCGGATTGGGGTTGGCGGATTCCGCCAGCCCGTAATGAAAATTCGCCGTGACATCTTCAATGCCCATGACGTTGACATGGCGGCCATTCCAAGGGTGATAGTGTCTCCCCCGGTTGCTGATCCAGAAGACCGTGTTGCGCAAAATACGGGGGTTCTTCAGCGCGAACCACAGATATCCTTCCTTCGGGAATGTTACCGTGGTCCAGGCAAAGGGCAGTTTGGGGTCGCTGACGATCATCACCAGGTCTTCAAAGCCTTGTCGGGCCGGGTACACGGTCAAATCCGCGTTGCCACCGGTGGCCAGCGGCACCTTGTTTAGCGAGGTGAACGTCGCGCCCGCTTTCAGACAGGAGTAACCGCCTTGCGCCGGGTTTTCAAATTGCCCTGGGAAGACTTGCCCATACACGAATCGGCTGGTGGAGATGAGGCCGCTGCCGGGTGTCTCGGGAAAACGCAGCATGGCATGATGTCCCAATGCCATGGGACCTTTGAATCCGGAGAGAACGTGGCGGCAGTACACGGCTGGATGGCCTTCGCGCAGAAAGAGGACCTTATCCACATGGCCCGGGCGGGTTTTGGTGTCCAGCGTGAGGTGCAGGCAACGGGTTCCTGCCTCGCTCAGCGCGGCCTCGCAGCTCCACTTATGGTTGGCGGTATCGCCATGCACCGGGTGCTTTTCGCCTTTCCACGGCGTGCCATTGCCACCAAAGGGCAGGCAAAAGAAGTCGCCGCGAAGGACTTGCAGGATCGGGGGGAGCGCGCGGTCCGGCGGTTCCTGACTCCAGGGAGCAATGTGGAAGGGTTGAATATTTCGGTTCCCCAGCTTGAAGCTGACCGGCCCAAGGTGCCCACCGGTTTCGGTGATAAATGCCTCGACAGTTTTGGAGGCCAGCCGCCAGGAGCGCTGCCCGTGCATGACGCGTAACGAATCAGTCGTCTTCATGCCGCGCAGTGTATACCTCCGGCGGTTTTTCTGGAACAAAAATTTATCGTAATCCCGCGTAATATTTTCCTCGCAAGCGGGCGGGACTTTGCCCAACATCCTGTCCATATTTTTAAACGGGGATTCACCCCGGAGACTAATGCGATGAAAGCAAAGATTATTGTGACGCCGAAAAAGGCTGTCGTAGATCCGCAAGGCAAGACCGTGCAGACCGCGCTGGAGCACATGGGGTATCAAGGCGTGGCCTCGGTGCATGTGGGCAAGTACCTGGAGATTGACCTGCACGGCACGGATAAGGAAGCGGCGCGCAAGCAGCTTGATGAGGCCTGCCACCGGTTCCTGAGCAATCCCGTGATCGAGGACTATAAGCTCGAAATCACGGACTAACTGCGACCGGGGCTGCCGCTGCGGCGACCCGCGAACTTTGACCCTGGATTCCCTATGAATTTTGCTGTCCTTCAATTTCCCGGTTCCAACTGCGACCAGGATTGCGTGCATGTGCTCAAGAATGTCTGCGGGCACAGCGCGCGGTTGCTCTGGCACAAGGAGCATTCGCTGGGTGACACCGATGCGGTGATCGTGCCCGGCGGCTTCAGCTACGGCGATTATCTGCGCACGGGCGCCATCGCGCGCTTCAGCCCGGTGATGCAGGCCGTCCAGCAGTTTGCCGCCAACGGCGGCCACGTGCTCGGCATTTGCAACGGGTTCCAAATCCTGTGCGAGGCCGGATTGCTGCCCGGGGCGCTGGTGCGCAATCGCTCCCTCCAGTTCCGCTGTGAGCATATTTACCTGAAGACCGCGACGGTCAATTCGCCGTTCACCAGCAAGACGCCGGAGCGCAAACTGTTGCGCATCCCCATCGCGCACGGTGAGGGTTCCTATTTTGCGGACGCCGAAACCCTGGCCCGGATGAAGAAGCAGGACCAGATCCTGTGGCGCTATTGCGACGCCAAAGGCCACGTCACCGAGGACGCCAATCCCAACGGTTCGGTGTTCAACATCGCGGGCGTGTGCAACGAGGGGCGCAATGTGGCCGGCCTCATGCCACACCCGGAACGCGCCAGCGAGAGCATCCTCACCGGCGATGACGGCCGGATTATTTTTGAAAGCCTGATCGCCGCGCTGGCCGCCAAACGTTAACCCCTGGAGTTTCGTCCATCACGTTTAAGATTGAATTTACCTTTACCTGCCATGACCGACCCCGCCATTACTCCCGAACTGGTGCAGAAGCACGGATTAACCCCCGACGAATTCGCGCAGATCAAACAGATCCTTGGCCGCGAGCCCTCGTACACCGAGTTGGGCATCTTCTCGGTGATGTGGAGCGAGCATTGCTCCTATAAGAACACCCGCCCGCTGCTCAAGACGTTCCCCACCAAGTCGCCCAAGATCCTCGTGGGCGCCGGCGAGGAGAACGCCGGCATTATTGATATCGGCGACGGTCTGTGCATCGCCTTCAAGATGGAATCGCACAACCATCCCAGCGCGGTCGAGCCCTTCCAGGGCGCGGCCACGGGCGTCGGCGGCATTGTGCGCGATATTTTCACCATGGGCGCGCGGCCGGTCTGCGCGATTGATTCGTTGCGGTTCGGTGAACTGTCCTCCCCGGAAGTGCGCCGCCTGTTCAGCGGCATCGTCAGTGGCATCGCCCATTACGGCAATTGCTTTGGTATCCCGACGATTGCCGGCGAGGTGTATTTCGACAAATCGTACGAAGGTAATCCGCTCGTCAACGTGTTCTGCCTGGGCGTGCTGCGCCACAGCCAGATTGCGCGCGGCGCCGCCAAGGGCGTCGGCAACCCGGTCTTTTACGTCGGCCCGGCCACCGGGCGCGATGGCCTGGCGGGCGCGGCCTTCGCGTCGCAGGATCTCACCGAGGCTTCCGCTGAGAAACAGCGCGGCGCGGTGCAGGTGGGCGATCCCTTCATGGAAAAGCTGGTCGCGGAAGCCTGTTTGGAACTGCTGGCCACCGATGCTGTGGCGGGCATCCAGGACATGGGCGCGGCGGGCTTGACCTGTTCCACCTGTGAGACGGCGGCTCGCGCCGGCACGGGCATCGAGATCGAGCTGGCCAAGGTGCCGCAGCGCGCGCCCAACATGAGCAGTTACGAGATCATGCTCAGCGAATCGCAGGAGCGCATGTTGATCATCGTCAAGAAGGGCCGCGAAGCTGAAGTTCAGCGCATTTTCGACAAATGGGATTTGCCGTGGGCCCAGATCGGCACGGTCACGGATACCGGCCGCATGGTGGTCCGCTGGAACGGCAACGTGGTGGCCGATGTCCCTGCCGCCAAGCTGGCCAATGACGCGCCGATTTACCATCGGGAATCCTGCGAGCCCGCTTATTTCAAGGAAGTCCGGGCTTTCACGTTGGATATGGTGGCGGATACCACCGATCCCTTGGCGAACCTCACCGCGCTGATGGGCTGGCCGACGATCGCTTCCAAGAATTGGGTTTATCGCCAGTACGACCACATGGTGCGCGACGGCTCCGTCGTGTGCCCGGGCTCGGACGCCGCCGTGATCCGCATCAAGGCCGATTCCCTGCCGGTGCTCCCGGCGGATTCCCCGCTGAACAACGTGCCGGTGCCGGAGAAGTTCGTGGCGATGACCACCGATTGCAACGCGGGCTACGTGTACCTCGATCCGTACGAGGGCGGCAAGATCGCCGTCGCCGAGGCGGCCCGCAACCTGGCCTGCTCCGGCGCAACGCCGCTGGGCGTGACGGATAACCTGAATTTCGGCAACCCGCACAACCCCGAGCTGTTCTATCAGCTCAAGGAATCCGTGCGCGGCCTGGGCGAAGCCTGCCGATTCCTCGACACCCCGATCACCGGCGGCAATTGCAGTCTCTACAACCAGAGCCCGGCGGGTCCGATTGACCCCACGCCGACGGTCTGCATGGTCGGGCTGATTGAGAAGCCCGAGCACATCACCACCCAGTATTTCAAGGACAAGGGCGACGCGATCGTGCTGCTGGGCGACGCGGTGGACTTCTCCGATGCGCTCCAGGGTTTGGGCGGCTCGGCCTTCCTGCAAGTTGTTCACGGCAAAAAGACGGGCACGCCGCCGAAGTGCGAACTTGCCAAGGAAAAGATGCTGCACGACGCCTTGCGCACGCTGATCAAGGCGGGGCTCGTGAAGAGCGCACATGATTGCAGTGAGGGCGGCTTGGCTGTGGCCCTGGCGGAGAGCTGCGTCTCGCAGCAGACCGCGCGGCACACCCCGCGCCTGATCGGCGCGCAGATTAATTTCATCAAGCTCAAGGGCGTGCGGTTGGACGCGCTGCTGTTCGGGGAAACCCAGAGCCGCGCCGTCATCACCACCACGGCGGAGAATGCGGCCAAGGTCATCGAGCAGGCCAAGCAGCTTGGCGTCCCGGCGGTGCTCATCGGCAAAGTGGGCGGCCAAGCCCTCAAGATCAAGACCGGCAAAGGCACCTTCACCTGGTCCCTGGAGAAGCTCCACGACCGCTGGTGGAACAGCATCGCCCAGGCGATGCGCTAAGCGGCCGTTGTTTTGGAGTACGGCGGCAAGGTGGGGTAAAGAGGCCGCGACGCCGTTTTGGATCAGCGCGCTCAAACCAGCCCCGCCACCATTGCGGCGCAAACCTCCACGCGAGCTGCCCACCGGAAAATCCAAGGAAACGGTCCCGGTAGGCCCGAAAACGGGTGGTTGGGCACTTTGTTCCGAGCGGCGGAACACGTGTTCCGTCGGATGGGACAAAGTTCCGGGGCATGGAACATGTGTTCCGTCGCATGAGACACGTGTCTCACCGGTTGGGACACGTGTTCCGCCGGATGGAACACGCTCCCGGCCCATGAAACACGTGTCTCGGCCCATGGAACACGTGTCTCGGCCCATGGAACACGTGTCTCGGCCCATGGAACACGTGTCTCGGCCCATGGAACACGTGTCTCATGGGGTGGAAAGTGGTTTTGACCGTTTGGCTCGCCCGGAATAGGTTCCCAGCCATGCGCTCACTGGAATTACGATGAGTCGTTACGCTGCCGCCTTGGGGTTGGCAGCTCGGGACGGAACCGGGAGAAGAAATAAACGGGTGGTCCGGCCTCGGATTGCGGTTTAAATCACAACCTCCCCTGAAAACTTGCGCTGCACCTTAAAAGTGGGCTAGATTAGTTGGCGATGACACCTGAAGCGGCATTGGCAAAACAGATTGAACGATATCGGCAAATGACGGGGGAAGAGCGCCTCGACATTGCATTGCGTTTGCACGAACTGGCATGCGATCTTGCCCGGGAAGGTATCCGTCGTCAAAAGCCCGATGCCACCCCGGAGGAAGTCGATGGATTTTTGATTAAACGCCTGCAATTGGTACGGCAATGATAACCGAACGTGACCTGTTGGAGTAAGGAGCCAGCTTGGATCGCCACACCCGAAGATGTGATTTTACACAAGCTCTTTTGGAATCAGATCAGCCCCTCTGATCGTCAATTGGGTGATGCTGCTGGAGTTGTGGCCATTCAAAACGATACACTTGATCTGGCTTACCTGCATCGTTGGGCCAAAGAACTGAATGTAACTTCGAAACTCGACGATTTGTTGCAAGGGAAAATCCGGCCCAAACAATCATGAGCAGACTGTGGTTTCGGATTTAGCCCAACCCGCTTACCTCTCATTCCCCTTCTTATCCTGCACACTGGTTTCTGCGGAACCAGGCGTCTTATTGGCCGCCAGCCGGTCCTCGTGCAGGTTCGTTATACGATGCTTCGTTTCATATTCGGTCCTTTCAAGTTTGGTTACCAATGCCTGGCTTTCGCCTCACGATAAAGCTGCGCCAGTTGCGAGGGCGTGACGAACACCATGTCCGGGTCGCGCTGTTCGTAAATGCGCGCCAGGTCATCCATATTGAAAGTCCAGCAGTGGACAAATCCGTTCACAAAGGCCGGACGTTGTGCGCCGACCTGCTCCCGAATTTCCCGCAGAAACCCTTCCTTGCCGTAGCGCCAACTCGTCACTGAGCGAAAGACCGGCATCCCCGATGGGAGCGAGTACGTCAGGTTGGTGATTCCCGAGCGCCCGGAGTACCGCCCCATATCGGCAAACATGCTGTGGCAGAAGGGCAGGGCACTGGCAAAGCGAGTGACGTTCTCATCGCTGCCCCCGACCGTGCGGATGGTGCGCTGACCCAGGGGCTCCATCAGCCGCCGCGTCCATTCGAGGTAGCCGGACCACACTTTTTCGCGGTCCACATACGCCTCCGCGTAATGATCCGGCTGCATGTAACCGGCCCCGGAGACATCGGCAAAAAATTCCGTGGCCGGCGTGGCATGCTCGAAATACCACTGGGCAAGCCCGGGCTGCAACTCCCGAATCGCCGGCCCCATCCCGAATGCCAGCGGGAACTTACCAAAGGCGGCATGCTCAAAATACCCCCGGTAAAATCGCGGCCAGAGAATCTGGTTGTCGCCGTCGGACATGGCCAGCGCGATATACATCTTGTCGCACGCCAGCGCGGGGGCGGGCGGTGCCTTGGGTGGTTCCAGCCGTTCAACCCGAAAGCCGCTTAACATCGAGTAGTTGCCGCCATGATTATTGCAAACCAGCGACTTTCCGTAGCGGCTCAGCAATTCCACCCCAGGCGGTTCGCCCATGCCCTCACCTTTGCCATGCGCCGGAAAGCCGACGCACACCCCGTTCACCGGTAGCTCGGAGAGAATCCTGGCCATCAGCCGATGCTCCGCCAGCCGGTCCGCGCCGGGCTTGGCTTCCTCCTCGGCCCCGGCCACCCAGAACATCAGCGCCCGCCATTGGTACCCGTAGTCGAAGGTGCCGAACCGCAGCAGCCCGGGATGCCGGAAATCGCAGAGGTGCGGGTTCAGCTTGCCTTTGTAGTTATCCCACAGCCATTGCAGGCCCTCGGCGTATGTCTTGAAGCGTCCGCGCAAATCCACTTTCACGGGCAGGCCCAGCCGGGCTGCCAGTTTCGGCGAAGCGACAATCAAATCGTCACACGCCGCGACATTCACTGCCAGCAGATCGCCGCGAAAGAGCTGCTCATCCGGGATCACCGCCCCCTTCACCGCCGCGCCGAACTGCTGAAACAGCACGGGCCAGTTGGTGACGGTCTCAATCCGGTCCACGTGTCCCTTGGCCTTGTGCCAATCCATCCAGAAGGGATCCTCGTTGTTGCGGATCAGCCACAGGCGCGGCTGTTCCCGCGCCACCAACCCCTGCAAACAGGTGAGCGCCACCCGCTCATCGGATTTCAATCCGTTCAGCGATACTGCCAGCGCCTCCCGGGCCGGCGGCTTGGATTTTGGCAGAAAGGTGTCACCCCAATTGCGCGGCGCTTCCTTCACGGTCAACCCCGCCGGCAGATCGGTGGGTCTCACGGGTTTGCTTTTGGCTTTTGTCGGGGTGGGCTTGTCCGCCGCATGGATGACGGACGTGACTAATAACAATACTGCGGCCAAGCGCGTATAACGCTGAAAATTGGCAATGTTCGAGAGAAAGTGTCGCATTCTTATGCTTCTTTGAATTTCGTGTGCGCGAATTTCGGCTCTCGCCGCCAGAGGATGCCATAAGTACACATATTCAGCCCCATAATAGTTACCGGCGGCTCTGAAATCGGGTTAGCAGATTCTTGGTAATTGCTCTCCGCTGAGCATATCCACGACTCGCAGTGCGCCAATCCGGCTGCGCAAGTGGACCCGTCCGCGTCCGGTTTGCGTCACGCGTCCGGCCACGCAGGCCTCCCGTCCGTGGGGATGCGCGCGCATCACCGCCAGCGCGGCGTCCGCTTGGCTTTCAGGCACGAACAAGACCATCCGGCCTTCATTCGCCACATACAACGGGTCAAAGCCCAGAATTTCACACGCTCCGCGCACATCCTCACGCACTGGAATGGCCGTTTCCTCGATCTGCATGTCCAGCCCGGCAGCCTCGGCGATTTCGATCAGGCCGCTGGCCATCCCGCCGCGCGTCAGGTCACGCAGACAATGCAGTTCGATCTTGGCATCGAGCAGTTGCATCACCAGTTCGCCCAGCGGGGCGGTGTCGCTTTCAATCGTCGTCTCGAAGGCCAATCCCTCGCGCACCGCCATGATCGCAATGCCGTGCCGTCCCAGATCGCCATTCAGCAGAATGACATCTCCAGGCTTGACGCTGGAAGGTGCGATAGTCAGCGGCGTCTCGACGATGCCGATGCCGGCGGTGTTGATGTAAATGCCGTCCCCCTTGCCTTTGTCCACCACCTTGGTGTCGCCGGTGACCAATTGCACCCCGGAGTTCAAGGCAGCCTGTCGCATGGATTGCACCACGCGCCACAGGGTCTCCATGGGGAACCCCTCTTCCAGGATGACGCCGGCGCTCAGGTATTTCGGGCGGGCACCGCACATGGCCAGATCATTTACCGTACCATGGATGGCCAGTTGCCCAATGTCGCCCCCTGGAAAAAAGATTGGACGCACCACGTATGAATCCGTGGAAAAGGCAACCCGTACACCATTCAAATCCAGCACCGCGCCGTCTTGGCGGCGATCCAGCGCCGGGTTGTCGAACGCGGGCAGGAACATCTTTTCGATTAAATGATGCGAAAGCTTGCCGCCGCCGCCATGCGCCAGCAGCACCTGCGGATACTCCGATTTAGGAATCGGACAACTCATTTCAGTCAAATCCATTGCCGCGGTAGCGTACCATGATGCCCACCGGGGGCAAATAGCAAAACCGCAAAGATCAACGAGTCACTGATACCTGTGAATGACTCACCTACTGCTGCTTTCCCCACTGCTCCATTTGATTGACGTTTGCCATCGGCTATGGACAATAGGCCGCGAGCTATGAAAATCGCGATTGCTCAAATTAATACGACGGTGGGCGACTTTGCGGGGAACCAGCAGAAAATCCTCGCCGCCTATCGCCGTGGCGTGGAGGCAGGCGTGGAGGTGGTGGTCTTTCCCGAATTGGCGACCACCGGCTATCCGCCGCGCGACTTGCTGGGCCGGCGGCAGTTCGTGGAGAAGAACCTGGAACTACTTCAGACCTTGGCCACCGCCACCGGCAAGACCGGATTGATCGTGGGTTTTGTGGGGAAACATGAGAAGCGCCCGGGCCGCGAGGCCACCAATAGCGTCGCGCTGTTGCAGCATGGGCAGGTGCTGGCCACGCGCGGCAAGATGCTGCTGCCCACCTATGATGTCTTTGATGAGGATCGTTATTTCGAGCCGGCCCATGATAATACGCCGGTCTCGTTCAATGGCCGCCTGGTCGGCCTGACGATTTGCGAGGATGTCTGGAACGATGAGGATTTCTGGCAGGACCGCCGTTATCGCCGCAACCCGGCGGTGGAACTGGCCGAGGCTGGCGCGGAGATCATTTTCAATTGCTCGGCTTCCCCCTGGAACCTTGGGAAGAATCAGACTCGCTACGAAATGATCCGGAGTCTGGCGGATAAGATTCAGATCCCGGTCGCCTATTGTAATTTGATCGGCGGCAATGACGAGTTGGTCTTTGACGGAGATAGCCTGGTGTTTAACGGCGCAGGCCGGTTGGTCGCGCAGGGTGCCAGTTTCCAGGAAGACTTTCTGGTGGTGGATATTGCCCAAGCCCCCGCGATTGCCTTTAACGTGCCGGTGGCGGAGCAATTGGTGCATGACGCACTGGTGCTGGGTTTGCGCGATTACTTGCACAAATGCGGGTTCAAGTCCGCCGTGTTGGGTTTGAGCGGCGGGATTGATTCCGCGCTGACCGCCTGCTTGGCGGTGACGGCGCTTGGCCGGGAAAATGTGCGCGGGTTCTCGTTGCCCTCACAGTATTCGTCCCAAGGGAGTTTGGACGACGCCCGCGTGCTGGCACAGAATCTCGGCATTCAATACGACGTGATTCCGATCCAACCGGCGTTCCTCGCGGCCAAAGGGCAGTTGAAGGACGTCTTCGCCGGGCGAGCCGAGGATGTCACCGAGGAAAATATTCAGGCCCGCCTGCGCGGCGTCATGTTGATGGCGATTTCCAACAAGTTCGGAGCGCTCCTGCTGACCACCGGCAATAAAAGTGAAACGGCGGTGGGTTACTGCACGCTGTACGGCGATATGTGCGGGGGATTGTCGGTCATCAACGATGTGCCCAAGCAGATGGTGTATCGCCTTTCCCGCTGGATTAATCGCGAGCGCGAAATCATCCCGCTGGATTCCATCACCAAACCGCCGTCTGCCGAGTTGCGCCCAAACCAGACGGACCAGGATTCGCTGCCGCCGTATGAAGTGCTGGACGCGATCCTGGAAATGTACGTTGTGCAGGGCAAGTCGGCGGCGGAAATCCTGGCCTCGGGCTTTGCTGAGGCGGACGTTAAGCGGGTGCTGAAGCTGATTGACATCAGCGAGTACAAACGCCGCCAAGCCGCGCCCGGATTGAAGGTAACTACCAAGGCGTTCGGCGTCGGACGCCGCGTTCCCATCGCCAATAAATACCGGGAGATATAACGTTCCTGATCACCGTACCGCATAAAACTGAACTATTCCCAATCTATGATCTCACATGCCAAATCTGAAGCGCTGTTCGCTGAGGCGCTCCGTTACATTCCCGGCGGTGTCAATTCCCCCGTGCGCGCGTTTCGCGCGGTGGGTGGCAAACCGTTCTTTGTGAACCGCGCGAAGGCAGCGCACGTTTTCGACGTGGATGGTAATGAATACGTGGATTACGTCGGCACATGGGGGCCGGCCATCCTGGGGCATGCGTATCCCAAGATTATCGCCGCCGTGCAAAAGACGGCTGAAAACGGCACGAGCTTTGGGATACCGAACCCGCTGGAGGTCACCATGGCGAAACTGATCACCTCGGGGATTCCCAGTGTTCAGAAAGTCCGCATGTGCAACTCCGGCACGGAAGCCTGCATGTCGGCGATCCGGCTGGCGCGCGGGTTTACCCGCCGCGATAAGATCATCAAGTTTGATGGCTGCTACCATGGCCATGCGGATTCGTTACTGGTCAAGGCCGGTTCTGGTGCGCTGACGTTTGGCCATCCGGATAGCGCCGGGGTGCCCGCCGCCTTTACTCAGCACACGATCGTGTTGCCCTATAATGATGTGGACGCGGTGAAAGCCGCGTTTGCCGCGAATGTCGGGCAAGTGGCTGGTATCATCGTTGAACCGGTGCCGGGCAATGCGGGGCTCTATTTGCCCCGTCCGGGTTATCTGGAATTCCTCCGCCAAATCACGGCAGAGCAGGGGAGCTTGCTGGTTTTCGATGAAGTGATGACTGGCTTCCGGTTGGCGTTCGGCGGAGCGCAACAGCGTTTTGGCATCAAACCCGACCTGTCCTGCTTCGGAAAAATTATCGGCGGCGGCTTGCCCGTGGGCGCATTCGGCGGACGGGCGGACATCATGGATTACCTGGCTCCGTTGGGGCCCGTCTATCAAGCGGGAACCCTCAGCGGTAATCCCCTTGCGATGGCTGCCGGGATTGCTGCTCTGGAGGAATTACAGGACGGTACGGTTTACCAGCAACTGGAGGAGAAATCACGGCAACTCGAAGCCGGCTTGCGCGAGGCCGCGAAAAGTGCGGGCGTGCCCGTGCAGTTCAACGCCTGCGGCTCCATGTTCTGCGGCTACTTCTGCGCCTCCCCGGTGCATAACCTGGCCGATGCCATGCACAGCGACCGGGACCGGTTTGCCCGCTACTTCCGCGGCATGCTGGAGGAAGGCGTTTACTTGGCACCGTCCCAGTTCGAGGCCGGCTTCCTGTCTGCCGCCCATACGCTGGAAGATATTGAGAAAACCGTGCGCGCCGCCCGCAAAGTCATGGCCACTCTATAACCGATTATGCGCATTCTTGCATTGGATCACGGAACCGTTCGCGTCGGCGTCGCCCTCAGCGACGAACTGAAGATGATTGCTTCCCCCTTGGAGTTCATCCCGGCGGAACCGTTTGCGAACCTACTCGCCCGCATCAAGGAATTAATTCGGGAAAAGGAAGTGGAACTGATTCTGGTGGGCATGCCGCGCAATATGGATGGCAGCTACGGACCGGCAACGCTGAAAGTTCAGGCATTTGTGGCGGTATTAAAAGACGCCATCACCATCCCGATCAAGACTTGGGACGAACGCCTGACCTCCACCCAGGCGAACCGATTTCTCATTGAGGCTGACGTCCGCCGTTCCAAGCGCAAGGAGAAGGTGGATAAGACCGCTGCTGCCATTCTTTTGCAGAGCTATCTGGATGGACTGGCTCAAGGGTGAGATTTCCCCGAAATCTGATTTCGCTCTTTACCTGCGGGCATCTTCGCCCCCGTGGGGGAGAAGGATGGGATGAGGGGGTATTGGGAGGATGAGAATCCTGCTTTGCGCCGGGAACCATCGTATTTCCTGCGAATAGACAAATTTTGTTAAGAAATAGACAAAGCAGGGTTGGGCGTGCGGGGCAGACTGGTCTTTACTACTCTGGAAGTGTGCATGAAAGCGCTGGTTCCATGTAAAGTGGCGGTTGGACATTTTTTGGACAATCACCTTGGGCGTGGGTGGTTTTGTGCGCATCAAACAGTCGAATTTATAACAGACATACGCTGGTAAAAAAACAGGAACATTCATGAGCAGACCGATGATAACCTTGGACGGCAACGAAGCGGTGGCATACGTCGCCTATCGTTGCAACGAAGTCGCCGCCATTTACCCCATTACTCCCTCATCCAACATGGGTGAATGGTTTGACCAATGGGCGTCGGAAGGCGTCAAAAACCTTTGGGGCTCGATCCCTTCCGTGGCCGAAATGCAGAGCGAGGCCGGCGCAGCCGGTGCGGTGCATGGTTCGTTGCAAACCGGCGCGCTGACCTGCACCTTTACCGCCTCGCAAGGGTTGTTCCTCAAGGTCCCCAACATGTACAAGATCGCGGGCGAACTGACGCCCACCGTCTTCCACATCACCGCCCGCGCTCTGGCCTCCCACGCGCTGTCCATCTTCGGCGATCATAGCGACGTGATGATGGCCCGTACCACCGGTTTCGCCCTGTTCAGCTCGGCCTCCGTTCAGGAAGCCATGGACTTCGCGCTCATTGCCCAGGCGTCCACCTTGGAATCGCGCGTGCCGTTCATGCATTATTTCGACGGTTTTCGCACCTCGCATGAAGTTTCCAAGATCACCATGGTGACCGAGGAAGATATGCGCGCCATGATCAACGAAGATCATGTGGTGGCGCATCGCCAGCGCGCCATGAGCCCCGATCATCCCGTGCTGCGCGGCACCGCCCAGAACCCGGACGTGTTCTTCCAGGCCCGTGAACGCTGCAATCCCTTCTATGATGCCTGTCCGGATATCACCCAGAAGCAGATGGACAAGTTCGCCCAGATTACGAGCCGCAAGTATCAACTGTTCCAATATGAAGGCGCGCTGGATGCCGACCGCATCGTGGTGCTGATGGGTTCCGGCTGCGAAACCGCGCATGAAACGGTGGATTACCTGAATGCCAAAGGCGCGAAAGTCGGCGTGTTGAAGGTGCGCCTGTATCGTCCGTTTGACACCAAGCGTTTTCTGGAAGCCATCCCGGCCTCCGTCAAGAGCATCGCGGTGCTGGATCGCACCAAGGAACCCGGTTCCTCTGGCGAACCGCTGTACCAGGACGTGTTGACCGCGTTGGTCGAAGGTATCGCCAATGGCCAAGGCAATCTTAAAACCATGCCAAAGGTCCTCGGCGGCCGTTATGGGTTATCCTCCAAGGAATTCACCCCGACGATGGTCAAGGCGGTATTTGATAACCTCGCTGCCGCCCAACCCAAGAATCATTTCACCGTTGGTATCGAAGACGACGTTACTGGCCACAGCTTGCCCTACGATCCCGATTTCTCCACGGAATCCGAAAAGGTTGTTCGTGCCATGTTCTACGGCCTGGGTTCAGACGGCACGGTCGGCGCCAACAAGAATTCGATCAAGATCATCGGCGAAAATACTCCGAACTACGCTCAAGGTTACTTCGTGTATGACTCGAAGAAAGCCGGGGCGGTCACGATCTCGCATTTGCGCTTTGGCCCCGCGCCGATCCGTGCGACTTACTTGGTAACCCAGGCTAACTTCGTGGCCTGTCACCAACCGATCTTCCTCGAACGGTACGACATGCTCAAGCAGTTGGTTACGGGCGGCACGTTCCTCCTCAACACCGCGCATTCCAAGGAACAAATCTGGGCAACGCTGCCTCGCCCTGTGCAGGCCAGTCTGATTCAGAAGAAGGCCAAGTTCTACGTGATTGATGCGCTCCAGGTGGCCCGCGATACCGGCATGGGCGGACGCATCAACACCATCATGCAAACCTGCTTCTTTGCCTTGTCCGGTGTGTTGCCGCGCGAAGAGGCCATTAGCCAGATCAAATACACGATCAAAAAGACCTACGGACGCAAGGGTGAAGAAGTCGTCAAAAAGAACATCGCGGCGGTGGATCAAACTCTCGCCAACCTGTTCGAAGTGGCGGTGCCAGCGCAGGTCACCAGCACCATGGAATTGCCGCCGCCGGTTACAGCCAACGCTCCGACCTATGTCAAGGAAGTCCTTGGTCGCATTTACGGTAATGATGGCGATGCCCTGCCGGTCAGCGCCTTTAGCGTGGATGGCACCTTCCCGACCGCCACCGCGCAGTACGAAAAACGCAACTTGGCCATCGAGATTCCCGTATGGGACGAGAAGACCTGTATCCAATGCGCCAAGTGCGTGGTCATCTGCCCGCACGCGGCCATCCGCATGAAGGCCTACGAGCCCCAGCAGTTGCAGGGCGCTCCGGCCACCTTCAAGTGTACCGATGCCCGCGCCCCAGAGTGGAAAGGCATGAAGTGGTCGCTGCAAGTCGCCGCCGAAGATTGCACCGGGTGTATGTTGTGCATCGAAGTCTGTCCTGCCAAGAATAAGACCGAGGCCAAGCTTAAGGCCATCAACATGCAGCCTCAGGCCCCGTTGCGCCTCGCGGAACGCGACAACTACAACTTCTTCCTTTCGATTCCGGACATGGATCGCCGCAAGGTGAAGGTCGGCCAGTTGCGCCAGCAGCAGGTCATGCGTCCGCTGTTCGAGTTCTCCGGTGCTTGCGCGGGCTGCGGTGAAACCCCGTATCTCAAGCTGCTCACCCAGTTGTTTGGCGATCGCATTGTGGCGGGTAACGCCACCGGTTGCTCCTCCATTTATGGTGGTAATTTGCCCACGACTCCGTATGCGATGGATCATAACGGTCGCGGTCCGACGTGGAATAACTCGCTGTTTGAAGACTGCGCCGAATTTACCCTCGGCTTCCGGTTGTCCATTGACAAACAGGCCGAATTCGCCCGTGAACTCGTGAAGAAGCTGGCCCCGCAGATCGGCGACGATCTGGCGACTGGCATCCTCAACGCCAATCAGCGCGATGAAGCCGGCATTTACGATCAACGCGAGCGCGTGGTTGCCTTGAAACAAAAACTGCAAGGCATCAAATCCAGCGAATCGTTGATGCTCGGCGGTGTGGCTGACAGCCTGGTGCGCCGCAGCGTGTGGGGCATCGGTGGTGACGGTTGGGCCTACGACATCGGGTACGGCGGCTTGGATCACGTTATCGCCAGCGGCCGGGACATCAATCTCCTCGTGCTCGACACCGAAGTGTATTCCAACACCGGTGGTCAGGCCTCCAAGTCCACCCCGCGTGGCGCGGTGGCCAAGTTTGCTGCGGGCGGCAAGCCGCTGCGCAAAAAGGACCTGGGCCTCATCGCCATGAGCTACGGCAACGTCTATGTGGCCAGTGTGGCCATGGGTGCCAAGGATGAACAAACCCTGCGCGCGTTTATCGAGGCGGAATCCTATGAAGGACCGTCGCTGATCATCGCGTACAGCCATTGCATCGCCCACGGCATCGAACTGGATCGCGGCGTTGGCGCTCGCCAGCAGAAGCTCGCGGTTGAGTCCGGCCAATGGCTGCTCTACCGGTATGACCCACGGCGCGCCGATCGCGGCGAGAACCCGCTGCAACTGGATTCCCAGGCCGCCAAGTCCAAGGTCTCGGATTTCCTCATGTCGGAAGTCCGCTTCAAGATGCTCACCAAGAGCAAACCGGAGGACGCCAAGCGCTTCATGGATCAATCGCAGAAGGATGCAGATACCCGCTGGCAGTTGTACTCATACATGGCCGCCCGCAAGGGTGAAGGCGCCTCCGCCGCTCCCGCTGTATAAACAATGTGACTCAAGAATCTATTAACCAAGAAAACGTATGGATCTCTCAACCACTTATCTGGGACTGAAACTGCGCAACCCGTTGGTGCCTTCCGCCTCGCCGCTGAGCGAGGATATTGGCAACCTGCGCAAAATGGAAGACAACGGCGCGGGCGCGGTCGTGCTGCAATCGTTGTTCGAGGAACAATTGAGCGCTGAGGCGGATGATATCAATGTCGGCCTGCATCAGGGCGATGGCATCAGCGCCGAAGCACTCAGTTATTTCCCCGAGCCCAGCACCTTCAAATTCGGGCCGGAGGAATACCTGGAGCACATCATCAAGGCCAAACAGGCGTTGAAAATCCCCGTCATCGCCAGCTTGAACGGCGCGTCCGTCGGTGGCTGGATTGAGTACGCCAAGCAGATTCAGAAGGCCGGCGCGGACGCCTTGGAACTGAATATCTATTACATCCCCACCGATGTGACCGAAGACGGTGCCCAGGTGGAGAAGCGGTATCTCGACATCGTCAAGACGGTGCGTGCCGCAGTCAACATCCCGCTCGCTGTCAAACTAAGCCCATACTTCAGCAGCGTGGGCCACATGGCCAAGCGTCTGGATGACGCCGGGGTCAACGGCCTGGTGCTCTTCAACCGCTTTTACCAGCCGGACATCAATCTCTCCACGCTCGAAGTGGAGAATACCGTGCTGCTCAGCACCGCGCAGGCGCGCCGCCTCCCGCTGCGCTGGATCGCACTGCTTTACGGACGCGTCAAGGCCGATCTCGCCGCGACCAGTGGCGTGCATAGCGCCCAGGACGTGTTGAAAATGCTCATGGCGGGTGCCCGCGTCACCATGTTCTGTTCCGCGCTGATGAAGCACGGCATCGAGCACCTCAAGGTGGTCGAACGTGAAATGCAACTCTGGATGCAGGAGCACGAATACGAATCCGTGCGCCAAATGCAGGGTAGCGTCAGCCAGCTCAAGTGTGCCGATCCCAGCGCCTTCGAGCGCGCCCAATACATGAAGGTGCTCAAAACCTTCAAACTCGCGGTGTAACCCGCCCACGCGTTTTTTCATCTCCCCGGAGTGTTCCCTCGCTCCGGGGATTTTTTATGCCCGCTGCGATTGAAAGTGCAATTGCATAATGAAAATGGCGTAACATCTTCTCGACGGATTTTCCCCAAGATGTCTTCCGCGACACCGTTTTTACAGGGCAGGGGATGTAGGTTTTTCGCCATTTTTACCGCTGAAACGCTCGCAGCCAGCCCCACAGCGGCGTGGAAATGAGACTCAGCGGGAGAAACAGGACAAAGCCGATTCGCAGGAATAATAATTCACCACGGCTGGTCGTCTTGGGACGGCGCAGGAGAATGGGTGCAACTGCAATCCACCAGGCTCCCGCTGCAAAGCCAACGATCGAAGCTATGAAACCACCATCCAGAATTAAACTTGCCAATAACATCAGCACGAACTGCAGACCGAGATTCCCTTGCACCGCTTTCCAAACCTCTGGACTGAATCGTGAGGGTTGCTCACCAGCGATTGGCCGGTTCCACCACGCTGTCCCTGGTTGGACAATGGGTTTATTCCACCACGCTGGCTTTTGCTTATCGTGACACATTGGCTTGATATATTCCATCCATCATCATTCGACGTGATAAAAATTTCTATTATTCCCACGGGTTTCCCCCGGTTAATCCGGTAGGGAATCGTTTTTCATCATTATCAATCGCAGTAGTACTGTTTTCATTTTGACGACGACAATTCCAGCAGGAACCAAAGCCAATGGGATTTTCTTCACCGCATGCTGAGCACTTCCATACGTCGGTCAAAGCAAGGAAGTCTTTAAGAAATCGGGCTGGTATTGATCTGAGTTCCTTTTGGTACGATTCATATCCTAGTTTTCCCTCTTCCAAAAGAGCCGTCAACGACATGATCTGTTCCAAGTAAAACTGTTCAGAAGTGGAGGCGCTGAAATCGTAGCTGCACCCGAGACAGCGCAAATCGAACATTGTGTGTGGTCTTTCAATTTTAACCCCTAATATTTTGAAGGCAGCATCTCTTTGAATTAGCTGAAATGACTGCTTTTTGCGACATTTAGGACACGCCCAAACAAGGGCAATTCCATAAGGTTTTTCAGTAAACCCTAATTGAACCGAAAAGTGACTTAGAATGTGGAAAAATGGATTCATTCAGGATTGACTAAGGTTTTGTAAATATAATTGTGTAAATGTTTTTTTGTTTTGTTTTTTGTTGTTTT